>JBNJDK010000021.1:0-25489 GCA_051744805.1 Bacillota bacterium | reverse complement strand
TTAAAATGGTGGAGGGGAGAGGATTTGAACCTCTGTAGGCATCGCCGGCAGATTTACAGTCTGCTCCCTTTAGCCACTCGGGCACCCCTCCAAATATGGTACCCTCAAGGGGATTCGAACCCCTGTCGCCAGGATGAAAACCTGGTATCCTGGACCACTAGACGATGAGGGCAAATTTTTAAAAAATGGTCGGGCTGCTCGGATTTGAACCGAGGACCCCCTGCTCCCAAAGCAGGTGCGCTACCAAACTGCGCCACAGCCCGTTATCACGACGCAAGTATTAGTATATATAAAAACCAGGCTTAGGTCAATGTTTGTTATAGTTAAATAATAACAATTAGAGGCAGATAAATCTTTTTAACTTCAAATATCTCTGTTTTATACAATAAAATAAAAACGATATTTAAAAATTTAGTTTAATAATATATAATATATAAACAAAATAATTAATTAAAGGAAGGAGTGTTTTAGAAATGAAAATATTATTAACTAATGATGATGGTATATATGCAGATGGTATTCAAACTTTAGCTAAAGCTTTGGCTAAAGGAGATCATGAAATTGTTATGGTTGCTCCTGATCGTGAAAGAAGTGCATCTGCACATTCTATTACTATTAATGATCCATTAAGAGCAAAAAAGGTTGAATTTAAAAAAATACCCAATATAAAAAGTTATAAAATTGATGGAACACCAGCAGATTGTGTTAAATTGGGTATAGAAAAGTTTATAGAGTTTGAACCTGACTTAATCATATCGGGAATAAATGCTGGTGGAAATTTAGGGTACGATGTTTTATATTCTGGAACTGTATCAGCTGCAATTGAAGCCTGGATGATGGGATATAATTCCATTGCCGTCTCTTTAGTAACTGATAAATTAAGAAATTTTAAAATGGCTGCAAATTTTGTAGCTGATTTTCTTAATAAACTAAAATTAAATTTATTACCTGAAAGAATGTTGTTAAATATAAATGTTCCAGATATTAAAGAAAAAAATCTTGATGGGTCTTATATTGCAGATTTAGGTAGTAGTAATTATGTTGATACATTTGAAAAACGGGTTGATCCTATGGGAGAAGATTATTATTGGTTATCAGGTAAAACAACTGAAGAATTTTCATATAATACTGATATTTGGGCTATAAATCATAATAAAGTTGCTCTTACTCCTCTTAAAATTGATTTAACAAATGTTTCACAAAAAGAAGTAATACAAAAAATATTAAAAAGCTAAAATAGAGGTGATTTTTATTAAAGATAATAAAGAAATAAAATTTAAGAAAAAATTAAATGAAAAAATAATTAAAAATTTGTTTTTTGATAAATTAAAAGCTTTAAGTTTTACTGAATTAAATAATTCAGCTGATATTTTAAGTTTTATTAATAACTGTAAAAGTATAAGTACTAAATCTTATAGTAAGGAAAAAATTAATAATATTATCTTCAATGAAAAATATGTAGCATATATTTATTATAATAATGATAATCCTTTAGGTTATTTAATAGCTTATATAGATGTTTTTGATAATATAAGAGAATTAAAAATTGAAAATATAGGTATTTTAGGACAATATCAAGACAAAAATTTTGAATTAGAATTTATTAAAAATATTTTATTAAAATCCTGGAAGAATAAAAGGGTAGATACAATAACTATTACTTTTAAAACTACAGAAGATAAAATGAAAAAAAATATGAAAGAATTAAATTTTGATAAAAGTTTTTGAAAGAGAGGATAAGAATGTTTATAAAACTATTAATTATATTTGCTACTGTTCCTTTGATTGAATTAGCTCTTTTGATAAAAGTAGGAGAATTTATCGGTCTTATTCCAACTATTATTATAGTAGCATCAACAGGTATTATAGGTGTTACTCTTGCTAAAAGACAGGGATATCAAGTTATAACAAAAATAAAAAGGAATATTGAATTGGGAAAATTGCCAGCAGATGATCTAATAGGAGGTGTTTTAATTTTAATGGGAGGAGCTATGCTCCTTACCCCAGGAATAATAACAGATATTACTGGTTTTAGTTTAATACTTCCTATAACTAGAGAATATTTTGCAAAAATTGCTAAAAACAAAATAAAAAAATATATTGAAAACAATCGCAGGGGGATAGATATATGAGAAATTTGAATTTGATGCAGGGAGTAGATTATTCTCATTGGATTCTAGAAAAATATTTGCAAAAAAAAGATATTGTTGTTGATGCTACAGTAGGAAATGGTAATGACACATTATTTTTAGCAAAATTAGTTGGGAAAAATGGAAAAGTATATGGCTTTGATATTCAAAAAAAAGCAATAGAAAATACAGAAAAAAAGTTAGTGGAAAACGATATGTTAAGCAGAGTAGATTTAATTCAAAATGGTCATGAAAATATGAAAGATTATATTGAAAATAATAAAATTTCAGTTATTTTGTTTAACTTAGGTTATTTACCTGGAAGTGATAAGAAAATAATAACTAAACCAAAAACAACTATTGCTGCAATAAAAAATGGATTAGACCTTCTTATAAATGGTGGAATCATAGTTCTTGTTATTTATCCAGGCCACAAGGGTGGTAAAAAAGAAAAAGAAAAAATTTTAGAATATACTTCTGACTTAAATAGAAAAAAATATAATGTTCTCCATTATTATTATATAAACCAGCAAAATAAGCCACCAGAAGTTATAGTTATTAGAAAAAGATAATATATAAAAGCAAATTAATATAAACTATTTTAGGGAGGGTAAATGTGAGTAAAGCCAACAATAAAAATATAAGAGCTAAAATATATAAAAAAGCCTCTCAATATCTCTTTAATTATGGTTTAAAAGGTTGGAATATGGACCAACTTGCAGCTGAAACGGGAATGGCTAAAAATACATTATATAAAATCATTGGATATAAGGAAGATATGGTAAAAGAAATTTATTTAAAAAATATAAAGTCAATAGAAAAAAATTTAAAAATAATAATTAATAAAGAAGAAAAATATTTTGATAAATTTTTTGAATTAGATACTATTATAATTAATTTAGTTAGATATACTGAAAGTCGTCAGGCTAGAGAGGTTTTTTTAGAATATCCCGAAGTAGAAAATGAAGTTAGAAAAATAAAAGAAAGAATTAATAAGAAAATAATGGAATTTTTGAAATTAGGGATAAAAAATAAATATTTAAAAAATAATAAAGAAGCAGATTTTTATTTTGACTTAATATTATCGTTTGGTTTTTATTATGTAAAAGAAAAAAATATTCAAAATGAAAAAGAACTATTTAGAAAATCATTAGAAAATTTAATTAATGGAATTCGAAAAAATCGAAATATTATATAGTAATTAATGAGGATATCAGAATAAATAGCAGTAAAAAAGAGTATTAATTATTTAATTGTTTATAAATTACTCTAAAGTGCAATTATAAACTTGACCCATAAGCTTCTCTTAGTTATAATTATTTTTGCGTTGTGAAAAATTGGTTATATTTATTAGCAATATGCTGACGTAGCTCAATTGGCAGAGCAGCTGACTTGTAATCAGCAGGTTACCGGTTCAAGTCCGGTCGTCAGCTCCACTATTTTTATTCTATTATTCATCAAATATTATTTTTATATAGGAGTGCTGACGTAGCTCAATTGGCAGAGCAGCTGACTTGTAATCAGCAGGTTACCGGTTCAAGTCCGGTCGTCAGCTCCATTTTTATTTTACGTCTTGTTTGCTTCTAAATAATATTGATGCTATAATATTGCTAAGGAAGTGGTTTTATGTGTGCTAATAAATATAGACATAATAAAATTAAAGAAGAACATACTATTATAGAAGATATAAGACCTTTATTACAAGAAGTAGCTAAAATTGCCCAGGTTAAAAGTATTATTCCTGGTCGTATAAATCAAAGAAGTGGTAGTGGAGTACCTGCTTATTTGCAGGTTAAATATAATACTCCGAGTGGTATAAAATTATTAGGCAAAAACAGTTCTTCTATTCAAGAGGTTTTTGTTGTAACTGATTATCCTGATAAGCTGAGTAAATATTTAAACAAACAAGATTATATAAAATAATAAGATATACGGGCTGTGGCGCAGCTTGGTAGCGCACTATGCTGGGGGCGTAGGGGTCGCCGGTTCAAATCCGGCCAGCCCGACCATTTTGAAACTGAGGTGAAGACCTCAGTATTTTTATTTTAATAAAACATTATCTTTTCTTGAATTTATTTTGACATAAAGATATAATATTAGTAGTGTGTATACAAAATTTTTTGGAGGTTAATTATGTATAAAGTGTTTTTTAAAACTTTAGGTTGTCCTAAAAATGAAGTTGATAGTGAATATATGAGTGGTTCTTTAAAAATACAGGATAATTTTAAAATTGTAGATAAAGCTAAAAAATCTGATGTTATTGTTGTTAATACATGTGGATTTATAAATGATGCAAAGGAAGAATCCATTGAAACTATCTTTGATGCTGTTTATTATAAAGATAATGGTTATTGTTCTGCAGTTATTGTTACAGGATGTTTAACCCAAAGATATTTTGAACAAATAAAAAAAGAAATACCAGAAATAGATGCTATACTTGGTACAGGAAATTTTGATAGAATAGCTGAAGTTATTGAAAGTGTTATGAATGGCAATAATATTTATGAAGTTTCTGATGATCCAAGTTTTGATTATAAATCTTCTTTACCTCGCAATTATTCAAATGAATATACTTCTTATTTGAAAATTGCTGAAGGATGTAATAACAATTGTACTTACTGTACCATTCCTAAAATTAGAGGAAGACTAAACAGTAGACCAATAGAAGATTTAGTTAAAGAAGTTAAACAAATGATTGATAGGGGAATAAAAGAAATAATTATAATTGCACAGGATATTACTCAATATGGTGTAGATATTTATGGAGAATCCAAGCTTGTTTCTTTATTAGAAAAATTAGTAAATTTAAAGGGGTTGAAATGGATAAGACTTTTATATGCTTATCCTGAAAGAATAGATGATAAATTAATAAATTTAATAAAAAAAGAAGATAAAATATGTAATTATTTAGATATTCCTATTCAACATTCAGTAGAAAAAATACGAAAAAAGATGGGGAGAAAAGGAAGTAGTAATGAGTTAGTTAATTTAATTGAAAAAATTAGGAATAAAATACCTGATATTGTTTTACGAACTTCTCTCATTGTTGGTTTTCCTCAGGAAACAGAAAATGATTTTGAGCAATTAGTTGAATTTGTAAAAAATATGAGGTTTTCACGCTTGGGTGTATTTCAATTTTCAAGAGAAGAAGGTACCCCAGCATTTCATATGGAAGGTCAAATTGAAGAAAAAACAAAAGAATTACGATTTAATAAAATTATGCAAATACAACAACAAATTTCATTAGAAAACAATAAAAAACTTATAGGTAAGAAATTAGAAGTTCTTGTTATTGATAAAAAAGATAGTTATTATTTAGCTCGTTCCCAATATGATGCTCCTGAAATAGATAACCAAATTTATTTGGAAGGTGAATCTTTAAGTATTGGAGATTTTGTTAAATGCAAAATAACAGGAGCAAAAGATTATGATCTTTTTGCTACTGAAATAAGGGAGAGTTGAGTATGAATTTACCAAATAAACTAACTTTACTTAGAATAATATTAGTTCCAATTTTTATGGTTTTTTTAATTTTAAGTAATGATTACCCACAGTATGCTCAATTTATTGCTTTAATAGTTTTTATAATTGCTGCATCTACTGATGGTTTAGATGGCTACCTGGCTCGAAAAAATAATCTAGTAACTACATTTGGTAAAATAGTTGATCCTTTAGCTGATAAATTACTTATCACAGCAGCATTAATTTCATTTGTATCATTAGGAGAAATTTCAGCCTGGGCTGCAGTAATTATAATTGGTAGAGAATTAGCGGTTACAGGTTTAAGAGTAGTTGCAGCCAGTGAAGGTATAGTGATATCTGCAAGTATATGGGGAAAATTAAAAACTATACTTCAAATATCTGCAATAATAGCTTTATTATTAGAACCAAATATAATTAATTTTCCTTTTTATTTGGAGAAAATTTTGTTATGGGCAGCTGTTCTAATGACTTTATTTTCAGGTTATGTCTATTTCAAAAATGCGGATATAGATTTTTTTGAAAACGAAGAGAGCTGATTTTATGAGTAAAATCTTAAAAAGTCTAAATAGATTTTTGGCTACAGGATTTTTTATTGGTGAGATTCCTGGTGCACCAGGAACTTATGGATCGATATTAGCTATTTTATTTTTATTATTTTTACCATTTTTAAATAAAATTTATTTTATTATTCTTTTTATTTTGATAGCAACTGGAATCTCATATTTAGAAGAACTAAATACTGGAGTAAAAGATGATCCTAAAATAGTAATAGATGAAATTGCTGGGATCTTTGTTACTTTTGTTTTTCTAGAATTGAATTTTATTATACTTTTTTTAGGATTTATTTTATTTCGTATTTTTGATATTTTTAAACCTTATGTAATTGATAAAGTTCAAAAATTACCTTATGGTATAGGCGTTATGGCAGATGATATATTAGCTGGTTTTTTTTCATGGATTATTTTAAATTTAATTATTATATTTCTTTTTTAAAAATATCCTTACTTAGTTAAGGATATTTTTTTATTTGAGTTAATAATCTATATTTATATATCATTAATAATTAAGAATTTTTTAAATTTAAATATAATAGTTTATGTGATATAATTAATATAAATAAGGTTTTAAAGGAGAGATGTTGTTGAAAACTGAAATAATATCTATAGGAACAGAAATATTGCTTGGAGACATAGTTGATACTAATTCAAAATACATAGCAGAAAATTTGAAAGATTTAGGATATGATGTTCATTATTTAACTTCTGTAGGTGATAATAAAAAAAGAGTGATTAAAGTTTTACAAAGAGCTTTAAAAAGATCTGATTTAATAATTACCAGTGGTGGATTAGGACCTACAGAAGATGATTTAACTCGTCAGGCGGTCGCTGAAGCAACTAACAAAAGCATATATAAAGATGAAGATTTATTGAAATCTATAAAAAAATATTTTAAACAAAAAAATTATACAATGACAAAAAACAATTATAGCCAGGCTTATCTTCCTGAAGGAGCTGAGGTTATTAAAAACAAATGGGGAACTGCACCTGGTATATATTTGAAAGAAAAGGATTATATTATTATAAGTTTACCTGGAGTACCTTCAGAAATGAAAAAAATGTTTTCTAATTACGTATTTAATAAGTTACAAGAAGATTCCAAAGATATTATAATTTCCAAAACCCTGCATTTTTTTGGAATTGGAGAATCCACTTTAGAAACTAAATTAGAAGATATTTTAAAGAAACAATCTAATCCGACTTTAGCTCTACTAGCTGGAAAGGGTGAAGTTAAACTTAGAATCACTGTCAAGGGAAAAAATGAAAAAAAATTAGAAAAAATGATTTACGAAAAAGAAAATCTAATTAGAAAAAGAGTAGGGGAATTTATTTATGGTAGTAATGATACAAATTTAGCTAAAGAACTTTATAAATTACTTTTAGAAAAAAACCTTACTATTAGTTTTGCAGAATCATGTACTGGAGGTTTAATAAGTCACCGAATAACTCAAATTCCAGGAAGTTCAAATGTTTTTAAAGGTAGTTTTGTAGTTTATTCTAATAAATCAAAAATAAATTTACTAAATATTAAAGAAAAAATTATTGAACAAAATGGGGCAGTTAGCAAAAATACTGCAAAAATTATGGCTGATAAAATCAAAGAAAAGTTTAACACAAATATCGGAATTGGTGTAACAGGAATTGCTGGGCCAGGAGGCGGTAGTAAAGAAAAACCGGTTGGTTTAGTTTATTTGGGAATCTCATATAAGGAAAAAAGTGTAGTAAAAAAATTGAATTTAAATTATTCTCGTACTTTCAATAAATGGATGACTTCTCAATATGTTTTTTTTCATTTATTGAAAATTTTAAAGGAGGAAAATAAAAATGAAAACTAAAAATTGTATTATTTTAGTTTTATTATTAACAGTTAGTCTTTTTATTAATTCTAATGTAAGTATTGCTCAGGAAAATAATGATTTAAAGTTGATAAATGGAATTGAAAATTATTATAACCAAGAATACAAAAATGCTATTGATGAATTTTCATCAATTTTAGACAGTGATATAAAAAATAATGAATTATATATAGATGCATTATATTATCAAACTTTATCTTATATTAAAAATAAAGAAATGAATATGGCAAGAAAAAATGTAAAAAAATTAAAAGATGAAGGTTATGAATTTGGAATTATTCACTGGGAAATTGGTAAATTATATTTAAATAAAGATGGCTCATTTGATAGTCCTATGTTTAATGAGGCAAAAAATGAACTTGAAAAAGCCAGTATGTTAGGAATTGATTCATCAGATTTCCATAGTGATTTAGCTGAGGCTTATCAAGGATTAAATTTAAATGAAAAAGCAATTAAAGAATATGAAATTTCACTTTCAAAAAAAGAAAACTATGAAGATCATTTAAATTTGGCAAATCTCTATAAAAAAAATGAAGATGATAAAAAAGCTATAGAACATTATAAAAAATATCTTGAATTTAATAAAAATAATATTTCGGTATATTCAAGTATGGGTGATATATATATTAATAACAATGAATATGATAAAGCAATTGAAATTTTAAATGAAGGAATCGGAATAAATAAAAATCATTTTTCTATTCAATTTCAATTAGGTAGAATATATTTTATGGAAGAAAACTATGATGAAGCAAAAATTAAGTTTGAAAGAGTTAATGAATTGGACTCTGACAATTATTCTTCATTTTATTATTTAGGTAAAATTGCAAATATAAATAATGATATTGAAAATGCAAAATATTATTTTGAACAGGCAATTAAATTTAATCCCAATTATGCAGATGCTTATATAGAATTAGGGGATATTTATCTTAATGAAGATAATGTTTATAAGGCTATTTCACAATATTCATCTGCAGTTGAAAGTAATCCAGAATATCCTAGAGCTCATTTTCATTTAGCAAAAGCTTTTATTAAAAGAGGAATGAAAGAAGCAGCCATTTCAGAGTTAAGAGAAACTATTCATTTAAGTGATTCTCATCAAGAAGCAGAAAAATTACTTGAAGAATTATTGGAGGAATAAAAATGAGACTTTTTGTAGCAATAAATTTTTCAGAAAGAAATAGAAATTTAATTAAAAATAAAGTAAAATTAATAAAAAATAATGTTGAAGAAAATGTTAAATGGGTAAAAAAAGAAAACTGGCATATAACTGTCAAATTTTTAGGGGAAGTGAAGGAAAAAAAAGTATCAAATATAAAAAATAAAATTAATGAGATCAGTAAAATCAACAAATTTTATTTTCAAATAAATAAAATAGGAGCTTTTCCAAGTTTAAATTATCCTAAAGTTGTTTATTTAGGAATTAATAGAGGAAAAGATAAGTTAAAAGAGGTTAATGAAAAAGTTGAAACAAAACTTTCTGAACTGAATTTTGAAAAAGAAGATAGGCCATTTACTCCCCATGTAACTATTGGACGTTCAAAAGATTATACTGATAATAATAACTTAGCCAATACTTTGATAGATATTGCCCAAAAAAAGAATTTCATTAATATATATTCAAAAATGGATAAAATTTCTTTAATGAAAAGTGAATTGACAGATAAAGGGCCTCTTTATGAAGAAATATTTTCCAAAAATATAAAATAATACTTGCTTTTTTAAAACGTTTGTTCTATAATATATATAGGCGTTAAAATTTTGAAAATATATATTTGAAAGGTGTGATATTTTTGGCTAATGATGAAAAAGAAAAAGCTTTAAATAATGCAGTTAAAAGAATAGAAAAACAATTTGGTAAAGGTTCTATAATGAGACTTGGGGATACTACTTCGTTAGATGTTGATGCTATTCCAACTGGAGCTCTTCCTTTAGATGTAGCCCTTGGAGTAGGAGGTATTCCTAGAGGCAGAATTATTGAACTATATGGCAATGAATCATCTGGAAAAACTACTTTAGGGCTACATATAATTGCTGAAGCACAAAAAATGGATGGGATTGCAGCTTTTATTGATGCAGAACATGCTTTAGACCCTAAATATGCAGAAAATTTGGGTGTTAATATTGACAACTTACTTATTTCTCAGCCAAATAATGGAGAAGAAGCATTAGAAATAACTGAATCATTAATTAGGAGTAATGCAGTTGATTTAGTAATTGTTGATTCAGTAGCAGCTCTTGTTCCTAAAGCTGAATTGGAAGGAGAAATGGGAGATTCTCATGTTGGTTTACAAGCTAGATTAATGTCACAAGCTATGAGAAAACTTTCTGGTGCAGTAAGCAAATCAAAAACATCAGTAATTTTTATTAATCAAATTAGAGAAAAAATTGGAGTTATGTTCGGTAATCCTGAAACTACTCCTGGGGGAAGAGCATTAAAATTTTACTCTTCAGTTAGAATTGAGCTTAGAAGATCACAAACCATTAAAGATGGTGATGATATAATTGGTTCTCATGCCAGAGCAAAAGTTGTAAAAAATAAAGTTGCTGCTCCGTTTCGACAGGCTGAATTTGATATAATGTATGGTACTGGCATATCAAAATCTGGATGTATTCTAGATCTTGGCGAAGAAACTGGTGTAATTGATAGAGCAGGCTCCTGGTATTCTTATGGCGAAGAACGATTAGGGCAGGGACGTCAAAATTCTAAAGAATTTATGGAAGAAAACCCAGAACTTATGGATGAAATTGAAAGAAAAATAAAAGAAAAAGTTGGTCTTATTGATAGTGAAGAAGAAATAGATGAGAAAGATGATGAATAATAAAAAAAAAAGATCTAAAAAGCCTGCTTTTAAGCAGGCTTTTTTTTATGAGTCTTGACATAATAAGATAAAAAGGATAAAATGTTTATAGGTGCAAATACTAGTTTTAAATGATTTATATAAATACAATTTAATAATGATAGGGGGTGAATAAAATTAATGGAGGTGTATTTTATGCCATAATAGCTCTACCAATTGGATTAATAATTGGATATTTTATTCGAAAGTATATTGCCGAAGCCCGGATCCAGTCTGCTGAAGAAGAAGCTAAAAAGATAAGAAAAGATGCAGAAAGAGAAGCCGAATCTAAAAAACGTGAGTTTATTTTAGAAGCAAAAGAAGAAGCTCATAAAATGAAAGAAGAGGCAAATGAAGAAATTCAGAATAGACGGAATGAACTTCAGAGATTGGAAAACCGTTTAATGCATAGAGAGGAAAACCTTGACCGAAGGTCTGAAGATTTAGAAAAGAAAAGTGATAGGTTATCTAAAAAAGAAAAAGATTTAGAGAAACAAGAGCAAGAAATTGAAGAAATTAAAGCAGAAGCTAAAGAAAAATTAGAAAATATATCTAACTTTACTGAAGAAGAAGCAAAAAATTACTTGCTTAACAAAAAAGAAGAAGAACTTGAACATGAATATGCAAAATTGGTCAAGGAGAAAGAAGCACAGGCAAAAGAAGAATCTGAGAAAAAGGCTAGAGAAATAGTTTCTATGGCCATTCAAAGATGTGCAGCTGATCATGTAGCTGAAACTACTGTTTCAGTTGTTGATCTTCCAAATGATGAAATGAAGGGTAGAATAATTGGTAGAGAAGGAAGAAATATTAGAACACTCGAAAGTCTTACTGGTATTGATTTGATTATTGATGATACACCAGAAGCAGTTGTTATTTCTGGTTTTGATCCTATTAGAAGAGAAATTGCAAGAATTGCTCTGGAAAAATTAATAGTTGATGGTAGAATTCATCCAGCTCGTATAGAAGAAATGGTCGAAAAAGCTGAAAATGAGTTAGATAGTCATATTAGGGAGTTAGGTGAAGAAGCTACTTTTGATACAGGAGTCCACGGATTACACTCTGAACTTGTAAAGAAATTAGGACGTTTGAAATTCAGAACAAGTTATGGGCAAAATGTACTTCAGCATTCATTAGAAGTTTCCTATTTAGCAGGAATAATGGCTTCTGAATTAGGTGCTGATGTAAACCTTGCTAAACGTGGTGGTTTGCTTCATGATATAGGAAAAGCAATTGATCATGAAGTTGAAGGTCCTCATGTAAACATTGGTATGGATCTTGCTAAAAAATATAATGAAAGTGATAAAGTAATTCATTGTATTGAAGCACATCATGGAGATGTCGAATTTAAATCTATTGAAGCTGTTTTAGTCTCAGCAGCAGATGCAATATCAGCTGCTAGACCTGGAGCTAGAAAAGAAACTCTTGAGGCTTATATAAAAAGACTCGAAGAGCTTGAAGAAATAGGTAACTCTTTTGAAGGAGTTAATAAAGCTTATGCTATTCAAGCTGGTAGAGAAATCAGAGTTATTGTTGAATCTGATAAAATTGATGATGTAAAAGCTTCAAAATTGAGTAGAGATATATCTAAAGATATTGAAAATAATTTGGATTATCCTGGCCAAATTAAGGTAGTGGTAATTAGAGAAACCAGGAATGTTGAATATGCTAAATAAACTACTAAAAGCTCCTCATTTTTTTGAGGAGCTTTTTCTATTAATTGTAATTTAATTATAATTATAAATTATGGGAGTTTGATTAGATATGAATATTTTTTTAATAGGAGATATAGTTGGAAGAGCAGGAAGACGTGCTGTTAGAAAATTATTAAATGATATTGTAGAAGAATATGAAGTAGATTTAATAATTGCAAATGGAGAAAATGCTGCTGGAGGATTTGGTATTACTGAAAAAGTTGCAAATGAATTATTTGATTATGGTATAGATATTTTAACTATGGGAAATCATACCTGGAATAATAAAGATATATATAATTTTATTGATGAGGAAAAAAGATTAATTAGACCTCTAAATTATATGCCTGGAGTTCCCGGAAGAGGTTGGACAATAATAGAAAAAATGGGTTATAAAATAGCTGTTGTAAATCTTATAGGTCAAATATATATGCAAGAAGCAAATTCTCCAGTGATGATATTTGATAATTATTTTTCTAAAATCAAAGAAACTGCAGATTTTATAATAATTGATTTTCATGCTGAAGCAACTGGTGAAAAACTTGCTTTTGCAAATTATGTTGATGGAAATACTGCTATAGTAGCCGGTACCCATACTCATGTACAAACTGCAGATGAAAAAATATTAGACAATGGAACAGGTTATATAACTGATCTTGGTTTAACAGGAGCAGTTGATTCTATTCTTGGTATGAAAAAGAAAGCAGTCGTAAAAAAACTTATTACTCAGATGCCTGAAAGATTTAAAGTAGGAACCGGTCAATGTCAAATTGAAGGAGCTATTTTTGATATTGATGAAGAGACCAAAAATACTGTAAAAGTTAATAGGATTAGTAGGAAAGATTAAAATATTTAAAAAATATATAAATTATGCAGGATTTTTTTTGATAAATGGCTAATATTATATATAAAGCAAATTATTTACCAAAAACGAGGAGGTATCTATTAATTAATGGAAGTATTAAAGGTATCATCAAAATCAAGTCCTAATAAAGTGGCAGGTGCACTGGCTAATGTATTACGAGAAAGAAATAATGCAGAATTACAGGCTATTGGTGCAGGAGCCCTAAATCAAGGAGTAAAAGCAGTAGCAATCGCAAGAGGTTTTGTAGCTCCCAGTGGTATGGACCTTATTTGCATTCCAGCTTTTACTGATATTGAAATTGATGGAGAAGAAAGGACAGCAATTAAATTAATTGTTGAACCTCGCTAATTAGTTTAAAATTGAATAATAGATTTTAAGAGCTGTCTGAATGATGTCAGGCAGCTTTTTTTCTGGGTTTTAAAATATATTTATATATGATATCATTTATAGTGGTGGTTTAAATAAATGACAATCATATTTGAAAGTGGTGATTTTTTAATGACAGTAGATCTTCACATTCATACTACAGCTTCTGATGGTAGTCTTAGTCCAAAAACTGTTGTGAAAAAAGCTAAGAAATTGAATTATAATGCAATTTCCATAACAGATCATGATACAATAAAAGGACTGGAAGAAGCTATAAAAACTGGCAATGAAATTGATTTAGAAGTAATTCCGGGTATAGAATTTAATACAAAATTTAATGGATACGAAGTTCATATCTTAGGCTATTTTATTAATTATAAAAATAAAAAATTGTTAAATGAAACTAAAAAAATACAAAATTCAAGAATAAAAAGAGTTAAAAAAATTATTGAAAAATTGAATGAAATTGGATTTAATATTACTCGAAAAGAAGTTTTTTCTCTTTCGAATGGTGGAGCTATTGGTCGTTCACATATTGCTCATATTTTGAAAAAAAAGGGATATGTTAGAACTTTCTCAGAAGCTTTTGATAAATATTTAGCTATTGGCAAAATTGCTTATGTAGAAAGATATCGTTTAAAACCTCAAGAAGCTATTAATCTTATCAATGAAGTTGATGGTATTCCTGTTTTAGCTCATCCTGGTCTTATTAATAATGATGAAATTGTAGAAAAAATAGTTGAAATTGGTGTGAAAGGAATTGAAGCTTATTATTATGAACATAATTCTAAAGAAACAAATAAATACATTGAATATGCAAAAAATAAAAATTTGCTTATAACTGGTGGTTCTGATGATCATGGTCCCGGAAATAAGGATGGTATGCGTTTAGGAAAAGTCAAACTTGATTATGAATTAGTTGAAAACTTAAAATCTTTTAATACTTTTGTTTTCCAGTAATTTAATTATAAATTTTATTATGCAAATTTTATATAAAAAGGTAAATAATTTTCAGAAATATCAAACAATGATGCTGTTAAAAAATAGTAAAAAATTTCTAAATTAAAATTATTAGTTCTAAACTCTCTTTTATATCTTAAAGGCAGGAATCTAAGAATCTGTGTAGAAATTAGTAATAAGGGAAAGTAGAAGAAAATAAAAAGGAGTGGTCATAGTGAATATATTTAGTTTCCAGAAAATAATGGATTTATTAGCTTTAGGAGGACCAATGTCAATACCGCTTTTAATAGCTTCAATAATAAGTTTGGCAGTAATTATTGAAAAAATAATATTTTTTGCTAAACATAAAGATAATGGTTTTAGGTTAATAAAGAAAATAGAAATGTTAGTAGATGAAGGAGATATTATGGGAGCACTAAATGAACTTAAAGGTAAAAAAGGTCCTAATGCTAAACTTTTATCAACAGCACTTGCTCATTATAGTGAAGATCCAGATCGCGTTAGGGAAGTTATGCAGGCAGTCGGAGAAGATGAAATTAAAAAAATGGAGAAACATTTAGCAATTTTGGATGTAATCGCTATGATTTCACCATTATTAGGTTTACTTGGAACAGTTTTAGGAATTATTAGTAGTTTTAATATTTTAGGTACAGCAGCTGGAGCAGCAGCTCCATCACAAATTAGTTCTGGAATAGCCGCCGCTTTAATTAGTACAGCTTTAGGTTTAATAATTGCAATTCCTACTGCAATATTTTATTCATATTTTACCAATAAAGTAGAAAAAAGAGCACATGAAATGAATTTGAGTATGGTTGATATAATTGAAGTAGTTTCTGACAGGGGGGAGGATAATGTTCAAACCTACTCTTAAAAAGAAATCATCGATAAATATTATCCCTATGATTGATGTTATTTTCTTTCTTTTAGTATTTTTTATGTTATTTACCTCTTTTAGATCTACCCCTGAAGGTTTAGATATGCAGTTGCCAAAGGCTGTTACAACAACTCAACAGAGTGAAAATAATATTATTATTAATGTTACTGAAGATGGAAAATATTTTTATCAAAATAAAAATATAACTTTAAATAATTTAAGTGATACTCTTAAAAATGAACATGAAAATTTAGGAGAATTGACGGCTATTATTAATGCAGATGAGGAGGTAAAATATAGATATGTGGTAGAGGTTATGGATAACTTGCGAAATTCAGGAGTCTATAAATTAGCCCTTGCTGCAGAACCAAAGGGGGAGGAAGATGAAGGAGAATAAACTTTATAAATATATATTAATATCTTTATTGATTCATGCTTTAATTTTATTTGCTTTTCCCCTTGCAAATCGAGCTGGTCTTGGTGATGAAAATGAAACTCAAGATTTTGGTTTTATTGAATTAGTGGAATATAAACCTATAACTCAGACCAGTCAAGAAGCAGGTGAAAATCAAAATGCAGAAGAAGAAATTGAACAGGAAAAAAGTGTAGAAAAGGATCAAAATATAGATGAAAACGAAGAAAATGAAATTGAAATTGATGAAGAAACAGAAAATACAGAAGAAGAAACTGAAGAAATTGTAGAAGAAGATATTAATACCAATGAACAAGAAACACAAGAATCGGAAACAGAACCAGAGGTAACTGAAGAAATTGAGGAAGAAACAGATATTGCTTCAGAGAATGATAATTCAGAGGTAATTAGCAGTGAAGAAAGTGATATTGAAATGGAAGTTGAAGAAAAATCAGATCAAGAAGAAAGTCAAAATGATGAACAGGTTGAAGAAGAAGATTCTGAATCTGATAATGAAAATCAAACTGAAAATGAAGTTGAGTCTTCTGAGGAAGAACAGGAAGAAGAGGAAGCACCACCACCACCTCCAACTTCTGGTGAACTTATTGCCAGATCAATCACACCACAATATCCTAAAGACCTAATAGGAGAAAATAAAAAAGGTACTGTGGAATTCATTGTAAATATTGATCAAACCGGAGAACTAATAGACCTTACAATGACCAGTTCTTCTGGTATAGAACAAATTGATAAAACATCCAGGCTCGCGATAGAGCGAGGTTGGGAATTTAAATCATATAATATGGCTTACAGTATTCCAATAATCGTTGATTTTAAAATTAATGAAGCAGGTAATCCTGTTATTGATGTCAATTTAGGTGAAGTTGATTTTAAGGAGGTGAATAATTAGTGATATTTTCAAATAAATGCAATATTTTTATTTTATTAATTATACTTATTTCAATGATGTCAGGAATTTCAGTAGCTCAAGAAAATATTGAAACTAGAGAAGATCAATATAATAATTTAAGAATGACAAATGAATATATTGCAATTGTTATAAATCAAAATGATAATTCTAAAGGAAGATTTGCTGTTGAAACAACTGGAGGAGCTCCTTATAAAGAAAGTGATAAAAATAAACCTTTGGTATATGGAAGACCTAACCCCTGGACTTCATATACAACTATTAGAATTGATGGTAAAAATTATGTATTTGGTGGAGAAACTGAAAGAAGAGCAGGTAAAGATGCTAATTATGGGGAGGTAATAAAAGAACCTGTTGTTGAGGATAATATAATAAAAAGTAGTTATAGAATAAATGGTATTGTTGTGGAACAAAATTTATCTATAGTAAAAAGTAGTACTACAGGTTTATATGATACTGCTCAAATTAAGTATAAATTGACTAATAATAGTGAACAAGATAAGAATATCGGATTGCGAGTTATGCTTGATACTATGTTAGGTGAAAATGATGGTGCTCCATTGAGAATGGGTGAAGAGGCAATTACAACTGATAAATTATTTTCCAAAAATGAAATATCAAATTTTTACCAGGCTTTTGATAGTATTAGTGAACCAAAAGTAACTTCTCAAGGTACTTTGAAAGGCCCAGGAGTTACAGTTCCTGATAATGTATATTTTTCTGATTGGGGTAGTTTAGCTGATGGTAGCTGGGATTTTGATTTTAATCCTGGTGAAGAATTTATAAGAAAAGGTGGTTATGAAGTAGATAGTGCAGTAGCTATGTATTGGGAAAATAATAAATTAGCTCCTGGTGAAAGCAAAATTTTTACGACAAATTATGGACTCGGAGGTATATCAATTGTACCGGGGTTGTTATCTTTAGGGGTAACATCACCAGCGGAATTTATTTTTGATAAACCTGATAAAAGTTTTCCGGTTATTGCTTATATAGAAAACACTTCAGATATTGAAGCTAAAAGTGTAAATGCTAATTTGAATATTTCAGATAATTTTATTGTAGATAAAGTTAAAAAAGATCTTGGAAATTTAGACTCAGGAGAAATTAGACAGGTTGAATGGCAGGTAAAACCGAAAGTAATGGATATTTATCAACAAAAAGATTCTACTGAATTTTCTGTTGAAGTTAAAGCAGATAATACTGATTCTAATAAAGTAACAAGGTCAATTGATTTAGTTGGTCCTCCTGGTCTCAAAACATCTGTTAATGTTATGGATGAATTAATAGTAAAAAGAGGAAGAATTATACCAAATCCATTTACGATAACAGCTCAAGTAGAAAATACTGGTGGTTCAACTTTATATGATACTTATAGTGAAATAATTTTACCTCCCGGTATTACTTTAGCTGATTATGAAAAAACAAGTAAATATTTAGGACCTGTAAAACCAGGTGAAAAAATAAAGATAAATTGGGAAGTAAAATCATTAAATGTAGAAGGTGGATTTGAATATGCAGTAGTAACTGATGGATTACATGGTTATAACCAAACAGCAAAAGAAAAAATGAATCTTCCTGGTATTAAACCTACAATATATTTTAGAACAAATAAAACCCCAGAAAATAATGACTTGATAACAGTTGATATTTGTGCTGAAAACTTTGAGCGTATTAAAAATATGGATCTTAGAATTTCTTATGACCAGGAAAAATTGAAAGCTATTATGGTTTATCCAGGAGATATTTTTGTTGAAGAAGATAAAGTTGTTAATTGGAATTCTGCTGAAATTAATAATGGTATAATTCGATTAAAAAATATATTACCTGAAAATCATAATGGAAATATATTGGGAAGTATACAGTTTAGAATTAAAGAGGGGAATGAATTACCTTTAAGCTGGCATCAAGTATTTTTTGCTGATTCTGAGGGTAATGAAATAAAAATTGAAAATATTAAGGGAGTGTTTATTGATGAAGAAAATATTCAGTAGTTTTTTTATTTTGTTATTTATAATAACTGTTTTTACAGTTTCAGTTAGTGCTGCTGAAATTGAAGATATTTCAGAAGATCATTGGGCATATGATAGTGTTCAAAAATTAATCGATCGAGGTTATTTTAATTTATACGAAGATGATACCTTTAAAGGTGAAAATAAGGTTTCTAGATATGAGTTAGCTACCATACTTGCAAGAATGCTTGATGACTTACAAACAAGTGATGTAGAAATTACTGAAGATGATACAGATGAATTGAGAAAATTATCTTTAGAGTTTAGAGATGAATTAGTAGAAATAGCAAAAAAACAGGAAGATATTTTTAATAATTTAGAAAGTAATAAAGAAAAAAATGTTGTTCAAACTGAATCAATTGGAGAAAATAGAGAATTAATTAGTAGTAATAAAGAAGAAATAAATAATATTATTGAAACAATTAATGAGTTAAAAACGCTGAGTAATGAGGTTGAAAAATTAAATGAAAATTTAAAGGAACAAAGTATTACTATTCAAAATTTAGAAGAAAAATTACAGGAAAATGATCAGGATATTAGTACAATTAATGAAGAATTAAAAAATATTGGTAAAGATTTAGGAAGTCAAGAAGCCATTCAGGATATCAAAGATCAACAATCAGTTACTGTGACCAATGTTAATAGTTTAAATAGTAAAGTTAATTCTTTAAATAAAAAATTAGAAGAGCAAAATACAAAAATTGAAGAACTAAAACAGCAAAATCAACAACATAGAATTTATTTTATTGCTTTAGCAGCTGCAATGTTAATCTTTTAAATTTTGGTGATATTGATGAATATAAATAAATTTATTTTTAAAAAGAATATTGTTATATTTTTAGTAATAATTTTGACAATTAACTTTATATTTTTACCCCTCTTTACTTTAAAAGCTAAAGCCAAAGATTCTATTAATAAAGAAGATGTATATACAGGTATAGGAGTAGCAGTTTTATTAGTTATAATTTCTAAAATTGCCGAAAATAATAATAAAGTAGAAGTTAAAAATAATTATCAAGAAAATGATTTTGATTATGATAAAATTGATAATGAGGATAAAGAAATCCTGGCTAGAGCGATTCATGCGGAAGCAAGAGGAGAACCTTTTAAAGGACAGGTAGCTGTTGGAGCTGTAGTATTGAATAGAGTTAAAAGCTCTAGTTTTCCAAATACTATAGAAAAGGTGGTTTATCAGGATGGACAATTTTCTTCTGTAAAAGATGGACAGATTAATCTTCTTCCAAACGAAAATGCTTATAAAGCAGCTCAAGAGGCATTAGAAGGTAATGATCCTAGCAAAGGTGCTTTGTTTTTTTACAACCCTAAAACTGCTAAAACCATCTGGTGGCTTGGCACACGGCAAAAATTAACTACAATTGGTAATCATGTTTTTGCTAAGTAAATACAAAATGAAAAAGCCCCTTTTTTCAGGGGCTTTTTTTAACTTTATAAATTATTAAGTTCTGGAATAACTTTAACTTCTTTAATTTTATCATTTTTATCTAGATCTATTAATTTATACATATAACCTGGTCGTTCTACTTCAGTTATTTTACTTACCGGGATTTTATGCATTTTTTCTTCTATGGTTGTAATTAATAAATTATCATTCTCATTTGCCAAAACAACAGAATGAATAGAATAGTTGCTAGCAGCTGCTATATTTAATCCTTTTCCATTTCTATTTTGGGGTTTGAAATGTTCTTTATGAGAGCGATGTCCTTTCCCGGATTTTGTTACAGGAATAATATAATTTTTATCATCTGTTTTACTCATATTTAATATATAATCATTATTTTCTAATTTCATACCTCTACTACCTTTTGTATTACGCCCGGTTTCAGAAAAAGAATTTGCATGGAATCTAATTACTTTTCCATTACTATTTGCCATAATTATATTTGATTCATCGTTTATTAATTCCATACTTACTACTTTGTCATTACTATTTAATTTTATTGCTTTAATTTTAGTATAATTTGTTTCATACTCTTTAATTTTGGTCTTTTTAATCATACCTTTTTGGGTAGCTAAAGTGATATATTTATTACTATTTTTTTCATTTATACAGGTAAAACCAACTATATTTTCTTTAAGAGGAATTTTAATATATTTTTTAAGATTTTCACCTGTAGAAAGCCCATGATGTTCGGGAAGTTCATGTGCTTCAAGTGTGTATACCTGTCCAACGTCTGTAAAGAAAAGCAAATTGTCAAAAGTTTTACCTTCTACTATTTTGGTTATATAATCGTTTTTAGAAGCTCTTATGTTTTCGTAACTATCAGTTCTTTTGATTTTATTTCTATGTGAAAGAGAAATTACTGCATTTTTAATTTTTATTAAATCTTTTTTGTCAATTATTGCTTTATCTTCATTATCAATTATTTTTGTTTTTCTTTTGTCACCATATTTTTCTTTAATTTCTTTTAATTCTTTTCTCAATAATTTATCTAAAACATCTTCTTTATTTAATATCTTATTATATCTGTTAATTTTTTCTTCAAGATTTTTTGCTTCACTTTTAAGTTTTTCAGTTTCCATTCCAACCAATCTTTGTAATCTCATTTCTAAAATGGCTTTAGCCTGTTCTTTACTTATAGCTAATTTTTCAATTAGTTTATTTTTTGCTTCTGAAGTAGATTCAGAATTTCTGATTATGGATATTACTAAATCAAGTTTATCTATAGCTTTAATTAACCCTTCAACAATATGATATCTATCTTCAGCTTTTTTTAATAAATATTTAGTTCTTTTACTAATTACTTCTCTTCTAAAATCTAAAAAATGATTTAACATTTCTTTTAAACTCATAACAACTGGTCTATTTTTATGAAGAGCCAGTAAATTAATTCTATGTGATTTTTGTAATGAGCTATATTTAAATAATCTATTTAGTACTAATTCGCTTTCTGCTCCTCTTTTTAAATCGATAGCAATTCTTAAACCATCTTGGTCTGACTCATCTCGGATATCAGATATATTTGATATTTTTTCTTTTTTTACTAAATTAGCTATTTCCTCGATTAGTTTAGCTTTATTAGTTTGATAAGGTAATTCAGTTATAATAATTTGTTTTGTTCGTCCACTTTTTTCTATTTTGCTTTTGGCTCTTAAGGTTATTTTACCTTTACCCGTTTTATAAGCTTCTTTAATACCTTCTGAACCAATTATTTTTGCACCAGTAGGAAAATCTGGTCCTTGAATTTTATCCATTACTGTTTCTAATCTAGCATTAGGATGTTGAGACATATGTAATAATGCATCTATTACTTCTGTCATGTTATGAGGTGGAATATCTGTACTCATTCCAACAGCAATCCCACTGGCACCATTAACAAGAAGATTAGGTACTTTACTTGGTAAGACTACTGGTTCTTTTAATGAACCATCAAAATTATCAGTAAAATCAACTGTATTTTTTTCAATATCTTCTAATATATCTGCAGAAAGCTCAGTTAATCTTGCTTCTGTATAGCGCATAGCAGCGGCACTGTCTCCATCAATTGAACCAAAGTTACCATGACCATCAATTAAAGGATAATGTAAATTAAAGGGTTGTGCCATACGTACCATGGCATTATACACTGCATTATCACCATGAGGATGATATTTACCCAAAACTTCACCTACTATTCTTGCTGATTTTTTATGAGACTTTTTGTGAGTTAATCCAAGTTCATTTGAAGCATATAATATTCTACGGTGAACTGGTTTTAAACCATCTCTAACATCGGGTAAAGCTCGACTAACAATAACACTTAATGAATAACTTAAATAAGAATCTTTCATTTTATCTTCAATAGTAACTGGAGTTATATCTGACATGTAAAATTCTCCCTTCATATTGTTAAAATTTACTATAATAAAAAAAGTCCGTATTTGATATTATACATCATTTACTGGAATCATTGCAAGAATAGAGTTGTAATGATATAATAAATACGCAAAGGATGGTGAAAAGATGTCATTAATTGATGAAGAAATTTATAATGCAGATAAAATACAAGTGTTGGAAGGCCTAGAAGCAGTAAGAAAAAGACCTGGAATGTATATAGGAAGTACGGGTATTAAAGGGCTTCATCATCTTGTTTGGGAAGTAGTTGATAATAGTATTGATGAATACCTTGCTGGATATGGTGATAAAATTGAAGTAATTATAAATGAGGATAATAGTATAACAGTTCATGATCAAGGAAGAGGTATACCTGCTGATACTCATGCAGATACTGGTTTAGCAGCTGCTCAGGTAGTTATGACTACTTTACATGCAGGTGGAAAATTTAGCAATAATAGCTATAAAGTATCTGGTGGTTTGCATGGAGTGGGAGTTTCTGTTGTTAATGCACTATCAGAATGGTTGACATTGGTAACTTATTGGGAGGGCCATAAATATAAACAAAAATATGAAAAAGGTTTACCAGTAGGTGAATTGGAAAAATTAGAAAAAACTAATAAAACAGGTACAACTATAACTTTTAAACCTGATCCAGAAATTTTTGATATGATTCAATATAAATATGAAACTCTTGCTCATAGATTGCAAGAATCTGCTTATTTAAATAAAGATTTGACTTTAGTTCTTACTGATAAAAGAGGTGATGAGAAGAAAACAGAAGAATTTCATTATCAGGGCGGAATTAGAGCTTTTGTTGAATTTTTAAATAAAGATAGAAATTTAATTAATGAAAATGTAATATATTTTGAAGATGAAATTAATGAATATTATTTGGAAGTTGCTATACAATATAATGATGGGTTTAATGAAAGAATTTATACATATGCTAATAATATTAATACTACAGAAGGTGGATATCATTTAACAGGATTTAAAACAGCTTTAACAAAATCAGTTAATAATTTTGCGAAAAAAAATAATATGCTTACTAAAAAGGTTTCTTCTCTTAGAGGAAGTGATGTAAGAGAAGGTATAACTGCAGTAATTAATGTTAAATTGCCTGAACCTCAATTTGAGGGACAAACTAAGGCTAAATTAGGAAATAGTGAGATAAGAAGTGTAGTGGAAAGTTCTCTTTATGAATATCTTAATTTATATTTTGATTCAAATCCTGAAATTGCAAAAGAAATTGTTGATAAGGCTCTTCAATCTGTTAGAGCTCGAAAAGCCTCAAAAAAAGCTAGAGAATTAACTAGAAGAAAAACAGCTTTGAGTTCTAATTCTTTACCTGGTAAATTGGCTGATTGTAGTAGCCAGGACCCTAAAAAAGGTGAATTATTTTTAGTCGAGGGTGATTCTGCAGGAGGTTCAGCAAAACAGGGGCGTCAAAGAAAATTCCAGGCTATTTTACCTTTGAAAGGTAAAATAATGAATGTTGAAAGAGCCAGATTGAATAAAATACTTAATAATACTGAAATAGCAACTATTATTACTGCTTTAGGTACAGGAATTGGGGAAGAATTTGATCTAAGTAATTTACGCTATCATAAAATAATAATTATGACAGATGCTGATGTAGATGGAGCTCATATTTCTACACTTATTTTAACATTATTTTATCGTTATATGCCTGAATTGATAAAAAATGACCATGTTTATATAGCCCAACCTCCTCTTTATAAAGTTAGCTGGAATAATGGACAGCGTTATCTTTACAGAGATTCAAACTTAGAAAATTTCAAAAAAGAAAATCCTAATCTTAATTTTGAAATACAACGTTATAAAGGGCTCGGAGAAATGAATCCTAGGCAATTATGGAAAACTACAATGAATCCCGAAAATAGAAAACTACAAAAAGTAGAAATTGATGATGAAATTGAAGCAGATGATATTTTTACAAGGTTAATGGGATCTAAAGCAAGTTTAAGAAAACAATTTATTTTCAAAAATGCAGATATGGTAAAAGAATTAGATGTTTAAATTAATAGTAAATTATAAAGAAAGTGATAGTTAATGGATATTAAATTAAAAAACAAAATTACTTTAATAGTTTTTGCTATTTTACTAGGTATATTAGTATCATTATTAGCTATTATTTACGCTGAATTTATAAATTTATTAGAAAATATCATGTATAAATCATTTTTAGATAGTTATTTAATTATATTTATTCCTGCTTTAGGTGGTTTATTAGTTGGTATATTATTAAAATATAATGCTTTAAGTGCCCGAGGACATGGTATTCCAGCAATTTTACAAACAATAAAGACTAAAAAAATTCATTTTAGTTTTAAAAATCTTTGGATTGAAGGTTTTGCTTCTGCTTTAACCATTGGGACTGGCGGATCAGCTGGTAGAATTGGACCTTTAGTTGAAATTGGAGCAGGGATGGCAGATTTGATTGATAAAAAATTTGATTTTCCTCAAGATACTTATCAAGTACTTTTAGGTTGTGGAGCTGCTGCTGCGATAACTGCTGTTTTTAATGCTCCACTTGGGGGCATTGTTTTTTCAATGGAAATTTTATTTAGAGATCTTGAATTAAAAAAAATAACTTTAGTTATTATAAGTGCTTTAAGTGCAAATCTATTTACTAAAAACATATTTAATATAAAACCAAT
>JBNJDK010000020.1:0-25582 GCA_051744805.1 Bacillota bacterium | reverse complement strand
AAAAATTAATAAAGTATGATTCAAGTAAATAATTGAGATGGAAGGATAATACCTTCCATCTTTTTCTATTGGGATTATAATATTATATGAAATTATGTTATAATAAAATTGGTATGCTAAATTAAGATAATTTAGGAGGAGAGTAGGGAAATGAAGGATTTTATAGTTGATGGCCATAGTGATGTTTTATTAAATTATTTACGTGATGAAAATTATAATTTCAAAAAAAATACTAAATTTCAAGTTGATTTACCTAAAATGAAAAAGGCTAAAGTTTTTTTAGAAGTTTTTGCTGCCTGTCCTTCAATTAGAGGAGATAGGGCTTTAAAAAAGACTATAAAAATTATCGATAAGTTTAATTATCTTATTAAAAATAATAAAGAAGTAGAATTAGCAGAAAATTATAAAGAAATTGAGGAAAGTATAAGTTCTAAAAAAATAGCAGCTATTTTAGCAATAGAAGGTGCAGATGGAATATCTAATTTGAGTACTTTAAGGATTTTTTATGAATTGGGGGTAAGAATGATTACTCTTACCTGGAATTATAGAAATTATATAGCTGATGGACTTAATGAAATTGAAGCTAATGGAGGTGTTACTAAATTTGGCAAAAGATTTATTAAAGAAATGGATGAACTGGGAATGGTAATAGACCTTTCCCATTTGACACCTGCTAGCTTTTGGGATGTTATTAAATATAGTAAAAATCCTGTTGTTGCATCCCATTCTAATGTCAAAAATATATGTAATCATGAAAGGAATTTAGATGATAAACAAATTAAGGCTATTGCGAAGAAGGGTGGATTAATAGGTATAAATTTTTGCCCTGAATTCATAAAAAATAATGATAAGGTAAAAATAGATGATTTGATAGAACATATAAATTATATTAAAAATTTAGTCGGCATTGAATATATTGGTTTAGGGACAGATTATGATGGAATTACTGAAACTCCAGAACAGTTAGAAGATATTTCTAAATTGCCAAATTTAATCAAAGAATTAAAAAAAGATAATTATTCTGATAATGAAATTGAAAAAATAATTAATCAAAATTGGTTAAGAGTTTTTAAAAAAGTACTTAAATAATTATTTCCTGGGAAATATAAAATAATATTCAGATAATGTTTTAGGAGGGATAAATGTGGAACTTGATATTGATAATAATCGAGAAAAATATCTTGCAACTATTTTAAATAATATAAATGAAGGTATTCATGTGGTTAATGAAAATGGAGAAACAGTTATTTATAATAATAAAATGGCAGAACTTGAAGATATGGATAAAGAATCTGTTATTGGAAAACCCTTATTAGATGTTTTTCCTTCATTAGATGAAGAAAACAGTACTCTTTTGAAAACTTTGCATACAGGAAAAAAAGTTGAAAATAAACAACAGGAATATTTAAATAAATATGGTGAAAAAATAATTACTATTAATAGTACCATTCCAATTAAATTTGAAAAAAACAAAATCTGGGCTTTAGAAGTAGCAAAAGATATAACTGAAATAAAGAATTTATATAATAAAATAAATAAGTTACAGGACAAATTATATAATAATAAAGATTTAGAAGATGATGGTGATAGTCTATATAATTTTTCAGACATAAAAGGAAAAGATCCTAAATTAAAAAAGGTAATTAAGTATGCAAAACAGGCAGCTAAAACAGACTCTTCTATTTTAATTGTTGGTGATACTGGAACTGGAAAAGAATTATTTGCTCAAAGTATTCATAATTCAAGTAGGAGAAGCGAAAAACCATTTATAGCACAAAATTGTGCTGCACTTCCAGAAAATTTATTAGAAGGTATTTTATTTGGAACAAGAAAAGGAGGATTTACAGGAGCTGTAAATAGGAATGGTTTATTTGAACAGGCCAATGGAGGAACTTTATTATTGGATGAAATAAACTCTATGTCACCAACCCTTCAGGCTAAACTTTTGCGTGTTTTACAGACAAACAAAGTAAGACCTGTAGGAGGAGATGAAGAAATAAAAGTTGATGTAAGGATTATAGCTACTACAAATACTCCACCTATTAAAGCAATTAGAAGTGGTGATTTACGGGAAGATCTTTATTATCGACTTGCAGTAGTTTTATTATACTTACCACTATTATCTGAAAGAAAAAAAGATATTGAATTACTTTCTAATTATTTTATTGAAAAATTTAGCAGGAAGTTTTCTTTAGAGGTTGAAGGATTAAGTGAAGAAGTATTAAAATTATTTAAAAAATATGATTGGCCAGGTAATGTAAGGCAGCTAGAACATGTCATAGAGGGTGCTATTAATATTTTAGGAGATGAAAAATATATTAAAAGAGAACATGTTGAATCATTTTTAATTGATATTGAAGAAGAGGATAGAGATTCAAGTGAAGAAAAGTTAGAAAAAGATGATAAGCTACCTGATATGATAGATAAATATGAAAAAGAAATCATAACTACTACTTTAAATGAATCAAATTGGAATATAACAAAGGCAGCAGAAAAGTTAGGAATAAAAAGACAGAGCTTACAGTATAGAATTGATAAATATGATTTAAAATGATAAAAGTTTAATAATTTCTTATGCAAATTTTCTTTGCAGTAATAAATAAATATATTTTGCAGACAAATTATAAAAATAGCTAATTTTATAATTTATATTAAACAATAAAAAAAATATTTAATAAAATGTGTTTTTAAGTCTTATTTTGGATAGGAACGATTTATGCATATTTTAATAAATTGAAAGTTTTACAGATTTTTTACTTGATTGAAAAATAAAAAATTTAAGAATTATTTTTAATAACTAAATTTTAAGGGGGAAAAATAATGAGTAATATTAAAGTTGTTTCCTGGGGCTTAGGTGCTATGGGTTCAGGAGTTGCAAAGTTAGTCAATTCTAAGAAAGATATGAAATTAGTTGGTGCGATTGATAAGGATCCTGAAAAGGTAGGTAAAGATTTAGGCGAAATAATTGAAGAAGATAAATTGGGTGTAGAAGTTGTTGATGAATTTTATTATTCTGAAGATGTAGCAGATATTGCTGTTATTGCAACAAGTTCATTTACAGAAACAGTTTTTCCAATGATTAAAAATGCTGTTAAAGCGGGTTTGAATGTTATAACAATTGCAGAAGAAATGGCTTATCCACAGGCTCAAAATCCTGAATTGGCAAATAAGATAGATAAATTAGCTAAAGAAAATGAAGTCAGTGTTTTAGGAACAGGTATTAATCCAGGTTTTGTTTTGGATACTTTGATTCTGGCTATGACTGGTGTCTGTCAGGATGTTGAAAAAATAAAGGCTTCAAGAATAAATGATTTATCACCTTTTGGGCCAACTGTTATGGAAACTCAGGGAGTAGGAACTACTCCAGAAGAATTTGAGAAAGGTATAAAAGAAGGAACTATTGTTGGACATATTGGTTTTCAAGAATCTGTAAAAATGATTGCTGATAGTCTTGAAATTGATTTAGATGAAATAAAAGAAACTAGAGAAGCTATTATTTCTGAAACACATAGAGAAACACCTCATGTTACTGTAGAACCGGGAATGGTAGCAGGTTGTAAACATATTGCCTATGGTATGAAAGAAGGAGAAGAAGTTATTGTTTTAGAACATCCACAGCAAATTCATCCTGAAAAAGAAGATGTAGATACAGGTGATTATATTAATATTATTGGAGATCCTGATATAAATTTAAGTATTAAACCTGAAATACCTGGTGGAAAAGGTACTAAAGCAATTACTGCAAATATGATTTTGCCTGTAATTGAAGCTGAAGCTGGTTTAGTAACAATGAAAGATTTACGTGTACCTTACTTTTTACCTAAAAAACTTATGGAGTAATTAATTTTTAAAGATTTAAGAGAGTTAAATTTATTATTAATTTCAAGGGGGTAATTATTTATGGAAAAGGTATCTGCTGGTAGTTGGGTTGAAATTCATAAAATAATCCTGGAGGCAGATGAAAGAGCTCCTCAGGTTCCTGAAGATACTAAAAAAGTTCCACTTGAACTTAGAGTTAAAGGTTTTTTAGTAGAAGATTCTGAAGTTGGGAAAGAAGCAGAAATAGAAACTTTTACAGGTCGAAGACATAAAGGAACTTTAAAAGATGCTGATCCTTCCTATGACCACAAATTTGGCAAGCCAATTAAAGAATTACAAAAAGTTGGACCCCAAATTCGAAATATAATTAGAGATAAGGAGGTTTAAAGAATATGGCTGCAAATGATTATGAATCAGTAATGGCTAGAAATAATAAAATAATGAAAAAAGCAGTTGGTATAGATTATGATCGTTTTTCTCAGAGTGAAATAGCTTTTGATTATGAAAGAATGATGGCAGAAGTAGGCTATGAGCTTTCTCAAATAAGAAAGATTCAAAATGAAACTGGTGTAGGAAATACTCCATTATTAGAAATGAAAAATATAACTAAACTGGCTCGCAAACTTGCACCTGAAGGAAAGGGTGCCAGGATTTTTGTTAAAGATGAGGCTTCTAATCCTTCTGGTAGTTATAAAGCCAGACGCGCTTCTGTTTCTGTTTATCATGCCCAGGAAAACGGTTATGATGGAGTAGTAGCTGCTACTAGTGGAAATTATGGAGCTGCTGTTGCTTCCCAGGCAGTAATGCGCGGATTAGATAGTATTATAGTTCAGGAGGTTTATGATAGTAGAGAAAAAGGACAACCAGAAATTTTAGAAAAAGGAAGAAAATGTGAAGCTTATGGTTCTGAAGTCTTACAATTAACTGTCGGTCCTGAGCTTTTTTATACATTTTTACGTGTCCTTGAAGATACTGGTTATTTTAATGCTTCTTTATATACACCTTTTGGTATTGCTGGAGTAGAAACACTGGGTTATGAACTTTCTCAGCAAATGAAAGAAAGAGAGGGAAGAAATCCAGATGCTGTTATTGTCACTAATGCTGGTGGAGGTAATTTAACAGGTACAGCTCGTGGTCTTGAAAAAGCCGGAGCAGATGATACAGAAATTGTAGCTGCCAGTGTAGACTTAAGTGGTCTTCATATGGCAAGTGATCATGATTTTAATCGCAAATCATTTACTACCGGGCATACTGGTTTTGGTATTCCATTTGCTACCTGGCCTGATAGAGCAGATGTACCTTATAATGCTGCACGTGCTTTAAGATATATGGACCGTTATGTAACTGTAAAACAGGGTGAAGTTTTTTATTTAACTGAAGCCCTTGCCCAGGTTGAAGGTATTGAAAGAGGACCTGCAGGTAATACTTCTTTAGCAGCAGCTTTTGCTCTTGCTCAGGAAATGGATGAAGATGAAATAATTGTAGTTCAGGAAACTGAATATACTGGTGCTGGCAAACATCCATATGCTCAGTTAAATTTTGCTCGTGAAAATGGAATTGAGGTTAAAAACGGAGATCCTGATCAAGAAAAAGCAGGAGAATCTGTAATAATCCCCGATCATCCTGAACAAATCAAGGCTCGTGATTTAGATTTAGAAAATATTAAATTATCTTATTTGAAAAATATAGTCAAAAAGACAAAAGTAGAAAAGTTAAATCAAACTGAACTCGAATTCCTTGCTGCTGAAGTTAATAAATCCACTTCAGAAGTAAAAGATATAATGAAAAAGGAATTTGATGTGGAAGTAAATGGGGAATAAAAATGAAAGTAGATTTACTAATTGCTGAAATTGGAAGTACAACTACCTTAGTTAATGCTTTTAGTGGGATAAATACAGATCAGCCTGAATTTGTTGGCCAGGGTCTTGCGCCTACTTCTGTTTTAGATGGAGATGTGATGATTGGTCTTGAAGGAGCTATTGATAACTTAAAAGAAAATTTGGCTATTGATGAGCTTGATTGGGATGAATTTATGGCAACCAGTAGCGCAGCTGGTGGTTTGAAAATGACAGTTCATGGTCTTGTAAAAGATATGACTGTAAAGGCTGCTGAAGAGGCAGCTTTAGGTGCTGGAGCTGTTATTAAGCAGGTTACTGCTGGCAAGTTGCGTGATAGGCGAATAGAAGAATTGCTTGAGATTCAACCTAATATAATTTTATTAGCAGGTGGGGTTGATTATGGTGAGGAAGAAGTAATTCTTCATAATGCTCGTAAACTTTGTGAACTTGATTTAGATGTGCCTGTAATATATGCCGGAAACAAAGTATTACAGGCTGAAATAAAAGAAATGTTTGAAGAAGCTGGGAAAGAAATTTTAATAGCTGATAATGTTTATCCGGAAATAGATACTTTAAATATTGAAGAAACTAGAAAATTGATTCATAATGTTTTTGCCCGACATATAGTAAGGGCACCTGGAATGAAAAAAATAGAATCAATGCTTTCTATTGATATGATGCCTACTCCAGGAGCCGTAATGCAGGGTTCAAAACTTCTAAAAGAAAAAATAGGAAATTTAGTTACCCTTGATGTTGGAGGAGCTACAACTGATGTTCATTCTGTAACTACAGATTCTGGGGCTATAAAAGAAATTCTTTTAAGTCCTGAACCAGAAGCAAAAAGAACTGTAGAAGGAGATTTGGGTGTGTTTTTAAATGCACCTCATGTTTATGAAATGTTAAAAGAAGAATTAGCAGATCAAGGGAAATCTCTTGAAAAAAGAAAAGATTTAGCTCCTCTTCCTCGAGATGAAAAGGAAGAAGAATATATTCAAATTTTAGCTAAAAAAGCAGCAGTAACTGCTGTAAAAAGACATGCAGGAAAAATGAAAGATTATTTTGGTCCTTCTGGAAGAATGACAGTAGCTGAAGGAAAAGATTTAACTGCTGTAAAATGGGTAGTTGGTACTGGAGGAGCTTTGACCAGATTAACAGATGGTAAAGAAATTTTAAAATCTGTTCGTGGTAAGGATAGGAGATTACTTTTACCAACAAAAGATGCAACACCTCTAGTAGATAAAGATTATATTATGGCTTCAATGGGGCTTATGAGTCAAAAATACCCTGAAGCTGCCCAAAAATTGTTGCTTGACAGTGTTAAAAATGAAAAAGTAGAAGAATATTTAGAAGAAGAAAAAAATAAAATTAAAAGTTAAAAGGAGTGAATATAATGCCTATTGATAGAGAAGATAATTTTGAAGAAAGGCGTAAACATCTTCAGGATTTATCAGATGAAGATTTAAAAGAAAGATTTTGGAATTTGGCTGAAGAAATTGTAGATCCATTAATTGAAACTGCTGAAACTCACACTTCCCAGTCAATAGAAAGATCTGTATTGCTTAGAATGGGTTTTAATAGTTTGGATGCAAAAGCTATAGTTAAAAAGGTGGCTGAATCTGATTTGTTAGGAAAAGGAGCAGGGCATGTGCTTTTAAAACTAGCTGAAAAAGAAGATATGGAAGTAAAAGAAGCAGGATTGGCTATAGTTGATGGAAAATTTGGGAAAGATGATTTAAAAGAACTTTTTAATGGAGGTGAAAAATAATGGGTTTAAAACCAGATGAAAAAATAGATATAGAAAAACTTTTAGATGGAATAGAAGATTATAGGCCGAGAAGAAAAGGCTGGACCTGGAGAAATAAAGTTGAAGATAAAAAATTGAGTGACTTTACTTATAAAGAAATGAGTGAAGATCTTGAAAATAGTGTACCTTTACCAGCAGCCAGTAGTTTTGGAGATATAGATCCTCAACCTGAACCAGTAATTACTACTGAAATAGCTTCAGGACGTTTTGAAGATGATATTAGAAGAATGAGAATGGCTGCCTGGCATGGTGCTGACCATATTATGGTTATTAGAACAGCCGGTCAGAGCCATATGGATGGTTTAATTGAAGGTACTCCTCAGGGTGTTGGAGGAATACCCATTACTCGTAAACAGATTCGTGTAACTCGAAAAGCGCTAGATTTAGTAGAAGATGAAGTTGGTCGACCAATTAATTTCCACTCTTATGTAAGTGGAGTAGCTGGCCCGGAGATAGCTGTTTTATTTGCTGAAGAAGGAGTAAATGGGGCTCATCAGGATCCTCAATATAATGTTCTTTATCGTGATGTAAACATGTATCGTTCTTTTGTAGATGCAGCAGTAGCTAAAAAGCTTATGGCCAGTGTTGATATGTTACAAATTGATGGAGCTCATAATGCTAATGCTACTGCCAGAAAAGCCTGGAATGTAATGCCAGAACTTTTTGTGCAACATGCTATAAACTCTATGTTCTCAATAAAATCAGGAATGCCAAAAGATAAAATTGCACTTTCAACTGTTCCACCTGCTGCACCGCCTGCACCTGATTTGAGAATTAATATGCCATATGCTGTTGCTTTACGTGATTTATTTGAAGGTTTTCGTTTTAGAGCACAACAAAATACAAAATACATGGAATCTTCGGTAAGAGAAGCAACTGTTACTCATACTTTAAACCTTCTTATTTCAGAACTTACATCTGCTGACTTACAAAGTACAATAACTCCTGATGAAGGTAGAAATGTACCCTGGCATTATTATAATGTTCAGGCTGTTGATACTGCAAAACAGGCCTTTGCTGGTATGGATGGATTAAAAGAATTATTAGAATTAAAAGATGAAGGTGTACTAAGAGAAGATGCTCGTGAATTGAAAGAAAGAGCTGTTTTATTTTTAGAAGAAATTAAAGAAGAAGGCGGTTATTTCAAAGCAGTTTCTGAAGGATATTTTGTTGATTCAGGACATTATCCTGAAAGAAATGGAGATGGAATTGTTCGTCAGATGGATGGTGGAGTTGCTGCTAATAGTATTGTACCTCGTGAAGATGACTATCTTGCTCCGGTTTGTGAGCATTTTGGGTATAATAATCTACCTGAAGACATTGATAAACCCTGTGATCTTATAGGTGGATGCACACTCCATAATCCAGATAAAATAGATTTTATAGATGAACTAGATGAAGAAGATAATGTTGAAGAAAGACTAAAAGAAAATAAAGAATTCAGAAAAGGAAATAAGCTAAAACCAGAAGTAGAATGGTTGGGTGATGGCTGGGTAAATACAACACTATTTTTACCTACCAGTCAGGATATTGCTGAAGTAGCAGCCCAAAAAATAGGTGAAAAAATGGGACTCAAAAAGGTTGAAGTTATTCATCGAGAAGTAATGCATCCTTCTGAAGGTACTTTAATTGAAATGAAAGGTCAGGTTGATTTTTCAATTGATATTGAAAATCTTGAAATACCTGAAAAAGAAGAACCTCTTCCTTATGATGAATTGAGAGGTTTTGTTGATGAAAATCCAATGAATGTTGTAGCAGCAACTGTTGGTGAAGATGAACATTCGGTTGGGATGAGAGAAATTATAGATATTAAACATGGTGGAATTGAAAAGTTTGGATTTGATGTAACTTATCTTGGAACTTCAATTCCTATTAATAAAGTTGTAGATGCTGCCATTGAAATTAATGCTGATGTAATTCTTATTAGTACAATTATCTCTCACAATGATATTCACCGTAAAAATATGCAGAAGTTACATGACCTTTGTGTTGAAAAGGGTATTAGAGATGATGTAATGCTTATTGCCGGAGGAACTCAGGTTACTGATGATATAGCTAAAGAGGCAGGTATGGATGCCGGGTTTGGCCGTGGAACTCATGGTGATGATGTTGCTACCTTTATTGTTAAAAAGGAAAGAGGAGAGATTGAATAAGATGAAATCTGATGTAACAAGACCTGTCTGGGCTGAAATTGATCTAAATAATCTCAGCCATAATATTAAAATGATTAGTGAACATGTTTCACAGGAAACATCTATTATGGCTGTAGTAAAAGCTGATGCCTATGGACATGGAGCAATTCCTATAGCTAGAAAGGCTCTTAATTCTGGAGCAGATAGGCTAGCAGTTGCAATTCCTGAAGAAGGTGTAGAATTAAGAAAAGCAGGTTTTGAAGTTCCCATTCAAATTTTTGGTGAAATTTTAGAAAAACAGCATTCTCTTATAGTTGATTATGATTTAATTCCTACTATATGTAAATTAAAAACAGTAGAAGGCTTAAATAATTATGCTAAAACAAAAAATAAAAGAGTTAAAATTCATGTAAAAATTGATACAGGTATGGGAAGAATAGGTGTTTTCCCGGAAAATGCTGTAGATTTTATCAAAAAGGCTAAAGAATATGAAAATATTGAAATAGAAGGAATTATAACTCATCATGCAAAAGCAGATGAAAAAGATAAAGAATATACTTATAATCAATGGGATAAATTCAAGAGTGTAATTAATGAACTGGAAAAAGAAGAAATTGAAATTCCAATAAAACAGGCTGCAAATAGTGCAACAATAATTGATCTTCCTGAAATGCAGTTAGATATGGTTAGACCTGGAATTATGCTTTATGGTTTAAGACCTTCTCATGAAGTACAGAATTTTCCTCTTAAACCAGTGTTGAGCTGGAAAACAAAAATTGTTTATTTAAAAGAAGTGCCAGCTGGTACTGGAATAAGTTATGGAGCAACATATATTACAGAGGAAAAAAGAAAAATTGCTACTTTACCTTTAGGCTATGCTGATGGTTATTTTAGATTGCTTTCTAATAAAGGAGAAGTTCTAATTAATGGTCAGAGAGCACCAATTAGAGGTAGAGTATGTATGGACCAAATCATGGTTGATGTAACAAACATCCCGGATGTAGAAATAGGAGATGAAGTTGTTTTAATTGGGGAACAGGGAAATGATGAAATTACTGCTACAGAATTAGCAGATTTAGTGGGAACTATTAATTATGAAATTACCTGTTCTATTAGTAAAAGAGTACCAAGAATATATAATTAAGTGTAATAAAATAGATTTAACTTTGATGCCCCCTTAATTGTGGGGCATTTTTGTTTTTTAATAAAATTTTACATTTTTAATATAATAATGAAGGAAAATGTTGTTTTTCATCGAATTAAGTAGCAAAGGAGGCATATTTAAGATGTATCCTAAACTAGAAGTCTATCCTGAAAAAATAAAAAATAATACAAGAATAATTAAGAAATTATGTGAGAAAGAGGATATAAATTTAGCAGTTGTTACTAAAGGAGCAAATAATATTCCAGAAGTTGTGGAAGCTGTAATTGAAGGAGGAGCTGATTATTTAGCTGATTCTCGAATAAAAAGGTTTAAAAAATTAAAATCAATTGTGAATGATTTACCATTAATGTTGCTTAGAATTCCTGGCCCTGGAGAAATAAAAGAAGTAATAAAATATGCAGATATCAGTCTTAATTCAGAGTTAGAGATTATAAAATTGCTTAATAAAGAAGCTAAAAAACAAAACCAAAAACACAAAATAGTATATATGGTTGAATTAGGAGATTTAAGAGAAGGAGTTTATCCGGCTAAAAAAGTAATAGAAAAAGTTAAAGAGTTAAAAAAACTTTCTAATATTATTTTAGAAGGAATAGGTACAAATTTAAGCTGTTATGGTGGTATTAAACCTGATCATAATAATCTTGGGGTACTTGCAGATTTAGCTAAAGATATAGAAAGTTTATTTAACAAAAAGTTAAATATAATCTCTGGAGGTTCTACTACCAGTATACCTTTACTTTTAGAAAATAAAATGCCTGAGAAAATAAACAATTTAAGAATAGGTGAATCTATCTTATTAGGTAGAGATATGGAATCACTCTGGGATTATGATATAGAGGGAATTAAAAAAGATAGTTTTGTTTTAAAAGCTGAGATAATTGAATTAAAGCGAAAACCTTCTAAACCATATGGGGAAACTTTTGTAGATGCTTTTGGTCACAAACCCAGTTTTGAAGATAGAGGAAAAAGAAAAAGGGCAATTCTTGGAATAGGTAAAGCGGATTTTGTTTATCCTGATCAACTTATACCTCTTAAAAAAGGTGTAGAAATTTTAGGAGCCAGTAGTGACCATCTTATTCTTGATGTAGAAGAAGTAGAAGAAAAGCTTTCTTTAGGAGATATAATGAGTTTTAATTTATTTTATGGACCGATGCTTTATTTAACTGCTTCACCTTTGGTGGAAAAAGAAATTATAAATTGGAGGTAATTTTATGGATGATATAAAAAAATTAGTAAAAAAATATGAAGATGAGGTAATTGAAATTAGAAGAGATCTACATAAACATCCCGAAGTTGGATTTGATTTAGATAGAACTTCAAAAAAAGTCGCAGATAAATTAAAAGAATTAGGGTTTGAAGTAAAAACTGAAATAGGAAAAACTGGGGTAGTAGGTTTAATAAGAGGTGATGATTCAGGGGCTACTATAGCTTTAAGAGCAGATATGGATGCTCTTCCTATGAATGAAAGTACTGATCTGGATTTTGCTTCAGTAGAAGAAGGGAAAATGCATGCCTGTGGCCATGATGGTCATACTGCCATTTTACTTGGGGTTGCGATGGTTTTAGCTGAAATTAAAGATGAATTAAAAGGTAATGTAAAATTGATTTTTCAACCTGCTGAAGAAGGTCCTGGTGGAGCTGAGCCAATGATTGAAGATGGGGTTATGAAAAATCCTGAAGTTGATGCTATTTTTGGATTGCATATCTGGTTGGAAATTGACGCAGGTAAAGTTGGAGTAAAAACTGGACCTTTATTTGCCTCAATAGATGAAGTTGATATTAAAATAAAAGGTGATAGTGCTCATGGGGCAAGTCCTCATCAGGGAGTAGATGCTATAGCTGCCGCAGCTGAGGTAATAAATTCTCTGCAATCAATAGTTAGTAGAAAAATTAATCCCATAGATTCAGCAGTTGTGACAATTGGTAAAATTGAAGGTGGTTATGTACGCAATGTTATTGCTGATAAGGTTAATTTAGAAGGAACAGTACGAGCTTTGAATTCCGAAGTTAGAAAACAATTGGAAGAGGAAATTTATAAAAAAGTCAAAAATATAAGTTCTGCATCTGATGCAGATTATGAAATTGAGTATCGTCACCTGTATCCACCATTACTTAATGATGAAGAAATGACTGATTTAGTAAAAAATAATGCTATTGAGGTTATGGATTCGGAAAATGTAATTGATGTTGAAGAACCAACAATGGGAGGAGAAGATTTTGCCTATTTTCTAAAAAAAGTACCTGGAACATTTTTTCTTTTAGGTGGTAGAAATGAAGAAAAAGGAATAACTGCCTCTCATCATAATACCCATTTTACTTTTGATGAAGATATTATGTCAAATGGAATAGAAATAATGATTAGGTCAGTTTTAGATTTTTTAGAAAGGAATGAATAATATGTTTGATATGGTTATAAATAATGGAGAGATAATTGATCCCAAAGATGGGGTATATAAAGCTAATATAGGAGTTAAAAAAAACAAAATCAAAAAAATATCTAAAGATGAATTGAAAGGCAAAAAAATTATAGATGCTGAATCTGAGATGATATCTCCAGGATTTATTGATATTCATATGCATGAAGATAATTTTAAAAATGGAAAAATAAAATTTGAAATTTTTAATAATATGGTACAAATGGGTGTAACAACTGCTATAGGAGGGAATTGTGGTTTAGGAGATTCAAATATAGGTAATTATCTGGATGTTCTTGAAGAAGAATCTCCTCCATTAAATTATGCGGGAATGATTGGCCATGGTTCTTTAAGAGAAAAGGTAGGTTGTAATGATAGATATGGAAAGGCGAGTCAAAAAGAAATTTTGGAAATGAAGAATTTATTAAAAATGGGGCTTGAAGATGGGGCAATTGGTCTTTCTTTTGGTCTTGAATATACCCCTGGTGCTACTATTATGGAGATGATTGAGTTATCTAAAGTTGTTGCAAATTATTCTAATCGTTTAGTTGCTGCCCATTATCGCTTTGATGCAAACCGTTCTCTAGAAGCAATAGCAGAAATGATTATTATTGCTAGAGAAACAGGAGTAAAATTTCAGATTTCACATATTGGAAGTTGTGCTGCTTTTGGTCAAATGGAAACAGCATTGGAAATGATTAAAGCAGCTAATGAAGCCGGGGTTGATATTATGGCTGATGTTTATCCCTATGATGCTTTTAGTACTTATGTGGGTAGTGCTGTTTTTGATGAAGGTTGTTTTGAAAAATGGGGTGTAGATTATAGTGCTATAAAAGTTACTGAAGGAAAATACAAAGGTCAGAGATGTAATAAAGAAATATTTGAATATATTAGAGAAAATGAGCCAGATGATTTAGTAGTAGCTTTTGTAATGGAGGAAAAGGAAGTATTAAAAGCTATGCAGCATCCTTTAGTAATGATTGCCAGTGATGGTATTTTGAATGAGGGACAGGGCCATCCTCGCGCTGCTGGAACATTTCCTAGAGTTTTAGGTAAATATGTAAGAGAAGAAGGAAAACTAGAGCTGATAAAAGCTATTGATAAAATAACAAGAATGCCTGCTGAAAGAGCTGGTTTATCCAACAAAGGAAGAGTTAAAGAGGGCTATGATGCAGATCTCTGTATTTTTGATTATGATAAAATTATAGACAAAGCAACTTTTAATAGTCCTACAAAAAAACCTGAAGGTATAAAAGAAGTTATAGTAGGAGGCACTTCTGTTGTGGATAATGGTAATTTAGTAGATAAATATCCTGGTTCAGTTTTGTTTTATTAGAAAAATATTATTGAAAGGTGGTGATTAACTAAGATTATAATTAAGAGAGGAGGTTGTTAATTGGTCCTGATTGAAAAATTTAAAAACATAGTTAAAAAAGAAGAACTTACTGACTTAATAAGTGAATTAGTTAAAATCCCCAGTACACCTGATTCAGAAGGTTATGAAAGAAAAGTGGCAGAATATATCCATCAATTTTTTCAGGATGAAGGAATTGAATCTCAGTTAATAAAAGTAAAAGATAATAGACCAAATATTATTGCTAAAATCCCAGGTACTGGTAGGGGAAGGTCATTAATGCTAACAGGCCACATGGATACTGTTCCAGCTTATGATATGGATATTGATCCTTTTAGTGGAGAAATAAAAAATGGTAGAGTTTATGGAAGAGGCGCAGTTGATATGAAAGGACCACTGGCCTGTATGATGCTGACTTTAGTTGCTGTTAAAAGGGCGAAAATTGAATTAAAAGGAGATTTGATTTTTGCTGGAGTAATTGAAGAAGAATATAAAAGCTTTGGTACAGAACATCTGGTCAAAAATGGACCCAAAACAGATGCAGCAATAGTAGGTGAACCTTCGCAGTTGAATATAGCCGCAGGTCATAGAGGATTAGAATGGTTGGAGATTACTATTGAAGGTAAGGCTGCCCATGGAGGTACAGCTAAAAAAGGTATAAATGCTATTTCAAAAGCAGCTAAATTTATAAATAAAGTAGAAGAAGAATTATTACCTCAATTTGCTGAAAGGACTCATGATTTAATTGGACCACCAACCTTGAATTTTGGAGTTATAAAGGGTGGAACTCAGCCAAGTAGTGTAGCTGGAGAATGCAAAATACAAATTGATAGGCGATGGACACCTTTAGAAACTCTAGATCAAGTTTTTGAAGATCTTAATAAAATAATAGAAAAACTGCAAAAAGAAGATAAAGATTTTAAAGCTTCTGTAAAAAGAATACCTAGCAATATGGCTACTATGGACCATAAACCAATGGAAATTTCTTTAGATCATCCACTAGTTAAGAAATTGGAAGATGCTACAGAAGTAGTAAGAAAGAAAAAAGCTGATATTATTTCTTTTCCCGGGTGGACTGATGCTTCTCTGATAAGTAATTTTGCTAATATTGCTACAGTTGTATTTGGCCCTGGTGATATTTCTTGTGCTCATTCAGAAATAGAATACATTGATATTGAAGAAGCATATCAGGGTTATTTAATATATAGTTTAATTGCTATTGATTTCTGTGAAACAAATTAAAGGGGGAATAAATTTATGGAGAGTAAAGAGAAGAAGAAAAAGGGTATAGGTATTAAAGTTCCTCATGTTTTAGTATTGCTTTTTGTTATTATAATTATTGCAGCAGTATCAACATATGTTGTTACTCCTGGCCAATATGATAGAGTTGAAAAAGCCGGACGGGAGGTTATAGATCCAGAATCATATGAAGTTGTTGAAAGAAATCCTGTAGGTGTTTTTGGAGTTTTAAAATCAGTTCCTCGAGGATTGGAAGAAGTAGCTTATATAGTATTTTTCATTTTCATTGTTGGTGGAGCTTTTGGAGTGATATCAAAAACTGGAGCTGTGGATTCGGGGATAGCTGCCCTAACTAGAGTTTTAGAAGGAAGAGAAAAATTAGTTATACCTGCCGTAATGGGAGTTTTTGCTTTAGGTGGTTCTACTCTGGGATTGGCTGAAGAAACTTTAGCTTTTATTCCTGCAATGGTTCCACTGGCAATAGCCCTTGGTTTTGATTCACTCACCGGTGTAGGAATGGTATTGATTGGAGCAGGAGCAGGATTTGCCGGGGCGTTTATGAACCCTTTTACTGTAGGTATTGCTCAGGGAGTTGCTGAACTACCGCTTTTTTCTGGTATGGGCTTTAGAGTAATTGTCTGGATAGTAATAACAGGAATAGCAATTGCTTTTGTTTATAGATATGCAAGTAAAATTAAGGAAAATCCTCAATTAAGTCCTGTTTATGAAGAAGACCAAAATAAAGAAGAAACTATAGACCTCAAAGATTTTGATGAAATGGGAAGTCATCATAAAGGGGTATTAGCTGTTGTGGTAGTAGCCTTTGGTATTTTGATCTGGGGAGTTACCCAATATGGTTGGTTTATAACAGAAATTTCTGCTCTTTTTCTTGGGATGGGAATAGCTGCCGGTCTTGTTGGAAGATTGGGCTTAGATGGTACAGCTGATGCTTTTGTAGATGGTGCTAAAGATTTAACGATGGCAGCTTTGATTGTGGGTGTTGCTCGTGGTATTTTAGTAGTATTAAATGATGGTAATATTATTGATACCATTCTTCACTCTGTATCAGTTGCTATTGAAGGATTACCATCTTATTTTTCAGCATTAGGAATGTATTTTTTCCAGATGTTACTTAATATAATTGTTCCTTCTGGTAGTGGACAGGCAGCTTTAACAATGCCTATTATGGCTCCACTTTCAGATTTATCAGGAGTAACCAGACAAACTGCAGTTTTAGCTTATCAACTGGGTGATGGTTTTACTAATATTTGGTCACCTACTTCTGGTTATTTTATGGCCGGTCTTGGTCTTGCAGGAGTTGCCTGGAAAAAGTGGGCTAAATGGTTTTTACCTTTACTTGGAGCATGGGTGGTTGCCGGTGGTGTTCTGGTAACTATTGCTCACTTTATTGAATATGGTCCTTTTTAATAAATTAAAATTTTTAATTTGCGCTAAGAAATTTTTCTTGCAATTTAATAAATAATGTATTATAATTATAGAAAATTTAAGATAAAAAAACATTGAACAGGATTAGTAAATTCTTTTTCTGATCTAGAAAGCTAATGGTTGCTGGAAATTAGCTCAGGATAAGAATTGAATCCACCTGGGAGTGAAAAAGTGAACTTCTAAAATAACTAAATTTTAGAAAAGTAGTTTTTTCCGGTAGAAGTCCGTTATAGCTTACCTAGTGGCTAACTACAAATTTAGTCATCAGGGTGGTACCGTGGGAAATGAATTCAAACCTCGCCCCTGTCTTAGTTGACAGTGGTGAGGTTTTTTTATTTTTTCAAAAAAAAGGAGGTTAATTATTATGTTAGACAGAAAGTATATCAGAGAAAATATTTCTGAAGTGCAAAATGCTCTAGATAGTAGAAATATGGAAATGAATTTAGATGAATTTGAAAAACTGGAAAAAGAAAGACGAGATTTACTTTATGAAGCAGAACAACTTCGTCACAAGAGAAATGTAACTTCTGACAAAATAGGTGAGTTAAAAAGAGCTGGGGAAGATGCAAGTCAGATGATCGAAGAAATGAGAGAGGTTTCAAATAAGATCAGTGAATATGAAGAAAGATTAAATGAAGTTGAAGAAAGATTGGATAAAATTCTTCTGTCAATTCCTAATGTTCCTCATAAAGATGTTCCTGTTGGAATGGATGAAGAGAATAACAAAGAAGTAAGAAAATGGGGAGAACCTAGAACATTTGATTTTGAATTCAAACCTCACTGGGAATTAGGAGAAGACTTGGATATTTTAGATTTTGAAAGAGGAAGTAAAGTAGCTGGTTCTCGTTTCACTTTTTTAAAAGGGGCAGCTGCTAGAATGGAAAGAAGTTTAATTGCTTTTATGATTGATCTTCATACTCAAGAACATGGATACACAGAAGTTTTCCCACCATTTATGGCTAATTCAGATAGTATGACTGGAACAGGGCAGTTACCAAAATTTGAAGAGGATATGTTCAAAATAAAAGACAGAGATTATTATTTAATTCCTACAGCTGAAGTTCCAGTTACCAATATGTATAGAGATGAAATTCTAAAAGCTGAAGAATTACCTATTTATCATACAGCTTATAGTGCATGTTTTAGGGCAGAAGCTGGTTCTCATGGTAGAGATACAAGAGGGATTATTCGTCAGCATCAATTTAATAAAGTAGAAATGGTTAAGTTTGTTAAACCTGAAGATTCTTATGATGAGCTGGAAAAAATAACTGCTGATGCTGAAGAAGTTTTACAAAAATTAGGACTTCCTTATAGAGTTGTAACCCTCTGTACAGGAGACCTTACTTTTTCTTCAGCCAAAACCTATGATTTAGAAGTCTGGATTCCTGCCTATGATACTTATCGTGAAGTTTCTTCCTGCAGTAATTTCGAAGACTTTCAGGCGAGAAGAGCAGGTATAAGATATAGACCTGATGAAAATTCTAGTGCTCAGTATGTACACACTTTAAATGGTTCAGGACTTGCTATTGGTAGAACAGTTGCTGCTATTATGGAAAATTATCAAAATGAAGATGGAACCATTGATATTCCTGAAGTATTACAACCATATATGGGTATGAAGAAAATTTCTCATCCTGAGAAATAAAATTCTTTGTATTAATAAAATAGAGCTAAAAATCAACCGCCCTTAGGGGCGGTTTTTTTAATTTCTTTTGTGAAAAAATGTTCAAATTGTCTGTAATTACTGAAATGTAAATGTTTTCAGACAATAAAGAAATGAATTTAAATTTGGATTAAATGATTTTTTTATATGGAATAGTATCTGCATTTAACTAAACTGAAGATAAATTTCCTTATAAATTTTTAATATATTATATTTAAAATAAAATCAGGAGGTCTAAAAATGGATTTATTAATTAATATTAGTAAAAGTATCAGCAATTTTGTCTGGGGACCCTATATGCTTGTTTTACTTGTAGGAACCGGTGTTTTTCTAACATTGGGTCTGAAAGGTGTAACTATTCGAAAAATTGGTTATGCATTTAAAATGCTTTTTGAAGGAAGAGATAAAAGCAAACAAGAAGGGGATGGAGATATAACTCCCTTTCAGGCTTTGATGACTTCTTTAGCTGCTACAGTGGGTACAGGGAATATCGCTGGTGTAGGAACAGCTATATTTATGGGAGGACCTGGAGCTGTTTTTTGGATGTGGATTACAGCTTTATTTGGAATGGCAACTAAATATAGTGAAGCAGTTTTAGCGGTAAAATATCGTGAGAAAAAAGATACCGGTAAATTTGCTGGAGGACCAATGTATTATATTAAAAATGGTATGGGAGAAAAATGGAACTGGTTAGGTGGATCTTTTGCTCTTTTTGCTTCATTTGCTGCCTTTGGAATTGGAAATACCGTTCAATCTAATTCTGTTGCTAGAGCAGCAGAACAGGCAATAAATATGCCTTATTGGATTACAGGTTTAATATTAATGGTTTTAACTTATATTGTAGTAATTGGTGGTATCGAAAGAATAGCAGAAGTCACAGAAAAATTAGTTCCAGCTATGGCTATTATTTATGTTTTAGGTTCAATCTGGATTATTTTGGTTAATTTTGGTCAATTAGGAGGAGCATTTTCTCTTATCTTTAAAAGTGCCTTTAATGGACATGCTGCAGTTGGAGGGTTTACTGGAGCTGCAATAGCTCAGGCAGTTAGATTTGGAGTTTCGCGTGGAGTTTTTTCAAATGAAGCTGGTCTTGGGAGTGCTGCTATTGCTCATGCAGCTACTACAACTAAAAAACCAGTCCGTCAGGGAATAGTTGGAATGTTAGGTGGATTTTTGGATACAATAGTTGTTTGTACTCTTACTGCTTTAGTAATAATTATGAGTGGTGCCTGGAGTGTTGGTGAAACAGGTGCTGAGCTTACTACAATTGCTTTTAACAAAGGGTTACCTGGCCCAGGAGGGTTAATAGTAGCCTTTGGATTAATCTTTTTTGCTTTTTCTACAATTTTAACCTGGAGTTATTATGGAGAAAAATCAGTTGAATATTTCTTAGGTTCGAAAGCAATTAAACCTTATAGATATCTCTGGGTTGTTATGGTGTTTGTAGGAGCTGTTGGAAATTTAAAAATAGTCTGGGCTATGGCAGATGCTATGAATGGATTAATGATTATACCAAACTTAATAGCACTATTAGCATTAAGCCCTGTTGTTTTTAATGAAACTAAAAAATACTTTAGTAATGAAAAAGATGAGGAAGAAAGAAAAATGGCAAGTTAAAAACATAAAAATATATTATTTTAGTTCAGATATTTATTTAGTCTGGCAGAAACAATTCTGTCAGGCTATTTTTGTTTTATATTAGATATATAATGTGGTAAGATAATATGAAGGAGGAGGTGGCTAGATTTTGAAAAAAAGATATTTTTGGATTTTATTTATATTAATAATAATTATACTTGTAATTACAAACATATTTGTTCAGAATAAATATAAAATCAATATAATAGAATACTTACAATATAGCCAGGGTTTGACTGAAAGTGAAAAAGAATATTTAGCTAACTCTGAAAGATTAATTTATAGTTCTGATAGAAATTCACCTCCTATGAGATTTATGGACCCTGAAGATAAGCAATATAAAGGTGGAGTAATAGATTACATGAATAGTCTCTCAGTTGAATTGGGTGTAGAAATAGATTTTAAACCTCTTGTTTGGGAAGAAGCGTTAATTCAATTAAAAAAAGGTGAAACAGATATATGTGATATGTTTTATAGTGAAAAAAGGGCTGAAAATTATCTTTTTAGTGATCCTGTTTATCTTTTAAGATCAGTAATTTTAGTGAGAAATAATAATCAATCTATAACTGAAGTTAATGATCTTGAAAATAAAAAAGTTGCTATGCAAAAAGCAGATTATGCAGTAGATTATCTTAAAAATAAAATTGGTGAAAAAGCTAATTATATACTTGTAAATAATATAGAAGAAGCAATTGAATTACTTGTTGAAAGTGAAGTAGATGTTGTAGTGGGTGATGAACCTGTAGTTACTTATTTTAGTTCTACTAAAAACTTAAATGATGAACTTAAAATTATAAATCCACCTTTATATGAAAAGTATATAAGATTTGCTGTTCCAAAAGGAGAAGAAAAACTGCTATCAATTTTAAATAAAGGTATATTTTCTTTGAGAAGAAAGGGGATATTAGAAGGTATACAGCAAAAATGGTTTGGTCTATCTGGATCTATAATTGAAAAAGGTATAAATAGATATCTTTCTATAATTTTTATAATTGTTTCAATATTAATTTTTATAATAACCTTATTTTTTATTTGGAATTATATTTTAAATAAGCGAATAGAAAAAAGAACTAAAGAATTACAGGATAGCAAAAATAAATTACAAACTATTTTTGATGGTGTAGAAGATCTTATGATTTTATTAGATAAAAACTATAATATAGATAATGTGAATAGATCTTTTTGTGATTTTTTAGGATTAAACAAAAATGATTTAATTGATAAGGAATGTTCTAGTAATTTAGTTAATAGTAATAAGGATTTTTTATATAAATATTGTAAAGATGAAAAAATAACTAAATCTTTTGCTGACGGGAAACGGAGAGTAAAAGAAATTAATTTTAAAAATAAAGTTTTTAGAATGGGTATTCTTCCAATTAAAATAGATACTGTAGTTAGTGAAAATGACAATCAGAAGGTTTTGGTTGTTTTTAGAAATATAACAAAAGAATTACTTAATGAAAAGAAATTATTTCATGCTAATAAAATGGCAGCCATCGGTCAATTAGCTGCAGGTATGGCTCATGAAATCAGAAATCCTCTGGGTTTAATTAGAACTTATAATTATTTATTAAAAAATAAAATAGATAATAAAAGTGAAGAAATGGAAAAACATTTTAAGGAAATTGAAAAATCTATTGAAAAGATAAGTAGAATAATCGATGATTTATTAAATACTTCTCACAGTGGTAATGACCAAAAAGAATGGATAAATATTAATGATTATTTAAAAAGAATTTTTTCTTTACATAAAAATTTAATGGATGATATAAATTGGTCTATTAATGGAGATGAAAATATAGAAATATATATTAATAAAGATAGGCTTGAACATATTCTCTTTAATTTAATATCTAATGCTGTAGATGCAATTCAAAGGGATGGAGAAATAAAAATAGATTATGGTATAAAGAATAAAATGTTTTATATAAATATTGAAGATAATGGACAAGGAATAAAAGATAATAATTTAGAAAATATATTCAATCCATTTTTTACAACAAAATCACCAGGAAAAGGTACAGGCCTTGGATTATATATAGTTTATACTGAAGTTGAAAAAATGAATGGTGAAATAAATGTTGAGAGTGAAAAAAGCAAAGGTACTATTTTTGAAATCACTCTCCAAGTTGATGTGAGGAGGGGAGTAAATGGAATCTAAAAATACTAATATTCTTGTGATAGATGATGAAAAAAAGTATAGAGAAGTATACCAAACTTTACTTGCTGAAAATGGTTATTCTGTTAATACATCTTCTGAAGCCAAAGCAGCAATAAACTCTTTAAAAAATAAAAGATATAATATAGTGTTACTTGATTTAATTTTACAAGAAACAGATGGAATTGAAGTTTTAAAGAAAATAAAAGATAAATTTGGTGATAGTTTAGAAGTAATTATGGTTACAGGTTATGGAAGTATTGATAGTGCTGTAAAGGCAATGAAATCTGGTGCATTTGGATATTTTATAAAGAGTTCTGATCCAGATTCTCTTCTTTTAGAAATAGAAAAGGCAGAAAAAATGAACAAATTATTAAAAACTAATAAAGCATTAAAAACTCAAATTAAGGATAATGATTATTTACTGAAATCCAAAAATGAAGAAATGGAGAAAGTTATAGATATAGCCCGCAGAGCAGCAGCAAGTAAAGCTAATATTTTAATAACAGGAGAATCAGGAGTAGGAAAAGAAGTTATGGCTAAATTTATTCACCAACAAAGTCCTCGAAGGAATAGCCCATTTGTTACAGTTAATTGTGCTTCTTTTTCAGAAAATCTTTTAGAATCTGAACTTTTTGGTCATGTTAAAGGTGCATTTACAGGTGCAATAGATGATAGAAAAGGAAAAATAGAAGAAGCTGATGGAGGAACATTATTTTTAGATGAACTAGGGGAGATTCCTTTAAAATTACAGGTTAAATTACTTAGAGTGCTTGAAGAAAGAGAAATTTCTCCAGTTGGAAGTAATGAAAAAATATCAGTTAATTTTCGTTTAATTAGTGCAACTAAGAGAAAGATAAAAGAAATGGTTAAAAATAACGAATTTCGAGAAGATTTATTTTATAGAATTAATACAATATCTTTTAAAATATTGCCACTTAGAAAACGCAAAGAGGATTTAAATGATTTCATAAGTTATTTTTTCAAAAAATTTTCAAAAGAAACTAATACTAAAATCAGAGATATTGAAGAGAAACTTAAAACTCTTTTGATTGAATATGATTATCCCGGTAATATAAGAGAACTAAAAAATATTATAGAAAGATTAATAGTTCTTTCACCAGGTGGTAAGATAGATGAAAAGTATTTACCAGCAGAGGTTAAGAAAAATGAAAAGAATTTTTCTGCAGAATTAAAATTAAAAGATGATAATTATTCTCTTAAAAAGGCACGAAAAAAATTTGAAGCCAAATTTATAAAAAAAGCTTTAGAAAAAAATGATAATAACATAACTCAAACTGCTAAAAAGCTTGAGATTAGCAGAAGACATCTGAGTAATAAAATAAAAGAATATAATTTAAAAGATAGTTAATAAATTTCATTTAGTTAGTTTTTACTATTATCTAAAATTAATTTTTGAGAACCCTATGTTATAGGGGACTATTTAAAAAACACAAAAATAATAATAGAAAATCAGATTAATAGGAAGGAAAAACCGGTTTAGTTATAGAAAAAGAAAATACACCCACAAAAAAGTGGGTAAGATTTATTTTTGAATAAATGCGAGGGGGTTTTATTTTGAATAAAGTTCAAAAGAAGTGGACAGTTATTAAACGTGATGAGAGGGAAGTAGAGTATAGTCGTCAAAAAATAGAAGATGCTATTTATAGAGCAATGGTTGAGTCAGGAGAAGATGCAAAAAGAAAAGATGCAAAAGAAGTAACCAAAGAGGTTGAAAAGAGTCTGGTCGAAAATTTTTATAAAGAAGCCAAAGTACCAAAAGTTGAAGAAATACAGGATTTAGTGGAAGAAAAATTAATGAAATCTGCTTATGTAGCAACAGCAAAAGCTTATATTTTATATAGAAGCAAAAGAAATCAATCAAGACCTAAAAGAAAAAAAGAAGAAGAAGAAAAGAAATTATTGACCAATGATTTTTTAAGCAAATATAAACACCAACCTAATCCTTTCCCAACTGAATTAGGTGAATTTATATATTACCGTACTTATTCTCGTTGGCTTGAAGAAGAACAAAGAAGAGAATACTGGTGGGAAACAGTAAAAAGAGCGGTTGAATACAATGCTTCCCTTGCTCCTACTACTAGAAAAGAAGCCGAGTTATTATATGATAATGTATATAATTTAAGAAACTTTTTGGCAGGCAGAACACTCTGGACTGCCTCTACAGAATCAAGTAAAAAATATGGTATGTCTAATTATAATTGTAGTTTTACAGTTATTGATGATTTTAAAGCTTATGAAGATATTTTTTATCTATTAATGATTGGAAGTGGAGTAGGATTTCGTGTACTTCCCCGTGATGTAGAAAAACTCCCTAAAATAAGAAAAGATGTTGAGATAATTCATAAATATTATGATCCTGTACCTAAAAATGAAAGAAGAGAATATACTAACTTTGATTTTGAAGATAATGTAGTAACCATGAATGTAGGTGATAGTAAAGAAGGTTGGGTACAATCTGTTGAATTTTATTTTAAATTTTTAGTAGAACATGATTATAGGGATATAAACAAAATAATATTTAATTATGATTCAGTAAGACCTAAAGGCGAAAAAATTAAAACATTTGGTGGGACAGCTTCTGGCCATCAAAGCTTAAAAAGAATGTTTACTAAAATTGATAAACTATTAAAAGAAAAACCTGATAGGGAAAAAGACAATTCAAATAGAGTTAAACTAAAACCTATAGATGCAATGGATATAGCTAATATCATAGCGGAAAATGTTGTATCTGGTGGAGTTAGACGTTCTTCTCAAATTTGTTTATTTAGTGAAGATGATCAGGAAATCGCTAAGGCTAAAAATGATCTTTATATCCAAAAAGATGGAGAATGGCAGATAAATCCTGAAATATCTCACAGACAAATGAGTAATAACAGTATTTTCTATGA
>JBNJDK010000019.1:0-25937 GCA_051744805.1 Bacillota bacterium | reverse complement strand
TGGATATATCAATTCTTTTATGAGTTTTAGGGCTTTCAATTCCAATCCAGCTTGCTCCTCTAGTTTTAGATTTAATTGATTTAATAACTTCCAGCAATTTTTCATTTTCTTTCATTAATTCCATATTTCTCTCAGTTATTTCACTTATTATTGCATTAGCCATATCCGACAAATCTTTCGTATAATAATTTGACTCTCTATCCTTTTTCAATTCCCTATATATTCTTACCAGTTCTAGTTCTTCGCTATTCATTTTTACCTCCTTTTTTTGCCATTATCCCGCCGTTATGTTTTATTCTTCTTTATATTTTTCTAATATTTCTCCTAAACATAATTGATTTTTCCTATAGTTATCACATCTAAAATATTTAGATTGTTCATTAATAACACCTGGGTCAGTACATTCCTCGCCCGTTATAGGACAATATACTTCTTCTTTACTGTTAATTGCTATTTGCAAAACATTATCTAACATTTATTCTCACCTCCTAAACATAGCTTTAATATTGTTTTATAATTCTAAATCATGATATTTATTTATCTCATTCAGTAAAGCAGCTACACTTTCCAAATTGTCATAAACTCTAGGATATGAAACTTTATTTTTAACATTATTTTTGACTATTTCTTTTACTGCATTTAAAGACCTCAATTCTCCTTCATCAAAACCATTTTCTAACACACAAAATATAGTCTTATAGGGATGTTTATTACTGTCATCAACAACTTCTGCTATACTATAAACACCCTTCATTTCAGAAGTAATTACATATAATCTAAAGTCCGCATTTTCTTTTTCTTTTTCTTCTCTTTTTCTAGCTTCCTCATCCCAATCATCAACCACAGGATTAAAATAATCACAGTCTAACATAGATATCAACTTTTCTCTCCAATCTGAATTATTGCAAGTGCCTCCTAAAAATACTTTCACTTTATCACTCCTTTTTTTATGAAAAATCACTTATATAATGCATGTTCACAAAATTTACAACCTAATAATTTTTTGCAATTTATACATGGTATTTTTATAGGACTATATTCAATAGCAGAAAAAGGTTTGCCTTCAGGAAATTCTATACTAGACATTCCTCCACCTCCAAATTTTCGTAAATCCTAACTTTTACATAAATTTTTATTCTAAATCCATTTCTTCTAAATTACTTAATATACCTAAAATATAATCAGATACATACTGCATACCCCGACCAAAACCTCTATCTTCTTCTGTTTCCCCTATTCTAACTTCTTTTTTTCCTTGCTCCTTCATATATTCTAATTCAATTTTTAATTGTCTTAAAAAACCTTGCATAATATACCCCCTTAAATTTTCTCAAATCCTAACATAATTATAATTCTACAATCTCTTTCTTCAATGCTTTTACAACTGCATGAGTACGATTATTTGCATTCATTTTTCTTAAAACACTACTAACATGATTTTTTACAGTATTTTTACTGATTTTTAATTTTAGGCTTATTTCAAAATTACTCATCCCTTGAGACATATATTCTAATGTTTGCATTTCCCTGTCTGTCAGTTCCTTCTTCAATTCACCTTTGAGTTTGATATTATCACTCCCTTAAAAGGGTATCTCCTCTTTCTTTGCAATCCTTTCTTCTCTTTCTATTTTTTCATCAAACGCCTGGATTGCCATATCCTTAATAAGTCCTTTTATTTGTCTGGCCCTCTTTTCATCACAATTGAAAGTATCCATCACATCTGCAATTGCTATTTTTTTAGCCATTTTATTCAACCCCCTTAATTAAAATTAAAGTTATTAATACTAACCAAAATACAACTGTACTTTCAAAATCTCCATAGATTGAATTAAAATAAGTAATTGCACCTGCTAAAAAAATTAATAATTAATATATTTTTTACTTTCATTTTTTAACACCCTTTATTTAATATAAAATTATATACCCTATATTACAAAAAATAAAAGCTAGACTTAAAAATAAGATTATATATTTATCATAATAACTTCTTTCTTTTTCATTCCAAGTTAAAAAATTAATTACTAAAACTATTAAACTAAAAATAATATCAATATAGCTAAGTAATTTCATACTTTACCCCCCTCAACTTCTTTTCTAATTTCTTCCCAACCTTCACCATTTTTAAGCTCTCCAGCCAAAAACTCAAATTCCCCTTTCATATATTCATCAGCATATTTTTGACAAACTTCACACCAATAATCACTCCTTATGTTTTATTACTTTTTCATAATAATTTTTCTGTACTAAATCAAGATTATTTTTATCTCCATGTGCAATAACTGGTTCTCTTCTTTCCTCTTCTTCATTTTTGATGTAAAATATGCCTTGATAAATAATACCAGTATCGGGTTTTACATTAATTGAACTTATCACAAATTCTTCTTCATCAAATCTACCATCATTTCTTTTCACTAAATCCCCTATACTAAAATCTAAATCTAAACTTTCAGCACCAATTAAATTAGGGTGATTAATTTTCACGCTTATACCTCCTTTTTTTAATGAATCAATACTTCCTCTTTCTTTGCAATCCTTTCTTCTCTTTCTATTTTTTCATCAAACGCCTGGATTGCTAAATCCTTAATTAATGATTTAATCATCCTGGCCTGCTTTTCTGTACATTCAAATGTTTACATCACATCTTTAATATTAATTTTTTTAGACATCTTTATTTAACCTCCTGTAATATTATTTCTGTCCTCGGATTTTCTTTATTCTTTTCCCAGGTTTCTTTAAATCCTTTAATTTGCTTCCATCCATCCTCTTCCAGTACCCCAGCTTCCACCAAACCATCAATTATAAACTTTTTTCCAGCTACTATATTATCTGGATCTACTCTTTTGTCTGACCTGTAATAAGTAATATTTAATTTTACTGACTTAAAAAATGGTATTTCTTGTTTTTCTGCAAAAAATACAACTGTATCATCAAAAGTTTCTTTCATCTTTTTATAATTAGACCAATGAGTTTTGCTTTCATTAATAATTCGATTCATTGTAGGCAGTTCTCCTGGTATTACTAATTTAGCCTGGCCATCATTTTTCTTTTTATATACTTTCTCGCTATTAGCTTTCAATTCATAATTGCCACCTATTGAACTTTTAACTCGACTTTCATCTACTCCATCTGGTAATTTATTTAATCTAGTCATTATTATTCTCCTCCAGAGGACAATGTTCTCTACTACATTTACCCCGTTTTTTTATATAACCATTTTTCCAAATTATAGACTTATTATCTGTATTAATACATCCTCTAAAACGATATTTACAGTCCTTATGCTCTTCCTTCCAGTCTTTAACTATGATTGGCATAATTTTCACTCCTTGCTTTAAATATTCCTGGTGACTTAAAATCTCTATAATCCGGATGATATAAAACTAAACTACCCTTCTGTAGCTGGTATTTATTTTTCTTTTTAATGTTACTCATTTTTCTTCCTCCCAGGTTTATTTACTTTTAATCCAGCTGCTCTACAGGCATTACTATAACAGCCAAAATAGGTTTTATATGTGTTACTTGCAGGCATTGGTGGCTCACTGTCTAATTCTAATTTTGTTGGTGTTTTACCTAATTCTTCAGCAAAATCCTGTAGCCACCATATTAACTGCTCTTTTGTATATTGTTTTTCATGCCTCATAAATACACCCTCCAAACGGACAGTAAATTTTTTTCTTGCTGATTTTATGGCCAAATACACATTTAATACATTTATTTTTAACTTTTTTATTATCTTTTAATTTCTTTCTATTTCGCTTAATTTCTTCTTCGGTCAATGCTTTATATTTTCCATGTCCTATTCTTTTAACTTTAGTAGCTTTTATTTTCCATTCATTATTTTTCTTTTCTGCCGGTATCAATCCATTATTACAAGCCCTTTGAATAGTTCCAATCCCCATTCCAGTTTGCCTGGCTGCTTCTTCTGTATCCACAATATTACCTCCCAAATATTCCATTTTCTCTTTTCTCAATTTCACCTTTTCTGGCTAGATCCATGAGTAACAAAAAAACTTCATCCCCTTCTCGATTTATCTTATCTGCAATATAAGATATTATGTATCCCTCCTTCCATAATTCCTTGACTTCCTCAACAGTTTCTTTTCTCCATGAAAAATCCAGTTCCAGCAATGCTATATAATCATTTTCCAGATTAAGCAAATCAAGTCTTCTTCTGTTCATGCTCTATCCTCCAAATATAAGTGATAATCATACTAACAACCTCTATCGGCCCCACAACCATCAGATAAGGAATATCTCTAATCTTCAAAGTTATCACCATCCCAAACTGTAGTATCCCCAGTTAAGCATTGATAACAATCCTTATATCCCTGTTCATAACCTGCGTTTTCTCCTTTTATATATACTGCTTCTATATTTTCATTAACCTTATTAACATCAAACATAGCAGCTAAAACAAACCCAAATATAAAACTAATAATTGAAGCTACATAAATCATTCTGTATCAACCTCCTGTAAAAATTGTTTGGGTTTAATTTTATCCCAGTCTAAATTATTTTTAATAAATACTGGTATATTATATTTATTTGCTTCTGATAAAATATTAAGTACCCATTCTTGTTTAGGTTGCTTAGGATTATCACCTGTTTGAGCCCCTATAATTACCCAATCAATATTATTAAAGTAACCAATATTATTTATGTTACTATTTTGTATAACATCTTCAAGTAAAGGTTCGAAACTAACAAATATCTTAACACCCCTGTATTGTTTTATTTTACTTAATTTAGATATTTTAAAAGCCTCTTTTGCTTTAGTTACTGTTGTTCCCAAAATTACATTATCAGGATAATCAAAGTATAAATATCTGTCGGGATTTTTTGTTAAAAACTGAAATGTATGTTGTGGACAATCTCTAACTACATTTAACACTTTTTCTATCCATTCATTTGATACCCATTCACCAAATAAATCCCCCATTGACACTGTAAATATTTTTCTACCACTTTGAACTTTTTTAGGTTCATTGAGCCTATTTTCCCAAAAAGTAGGTTCAAATCCATTAGGATAAATGTGTGCTAGTCTAGTTTCTGCTAACTTTCTAGCATAACAATATTCACAACCATGCTTACAACCTGTAACTGGATTCCATGTATAATCAGTCCAACCAATATTTGTGTTATTCATTCTGTATCAACTTCAGCTTTTTTAATTAATTCCTGAGTTTTCATTAATATTTCTTTGTAACCTCCGCCATAAACTGTAGATTCATATAATTCTTTTGAAATTTCTTCTATTTCTTTTAATCCTTCCAGCAACTCTGGAGCAGTTTCTATTAATTTTCTATCAGCATAATCAGGTAAAAAGAAATCTCCAGTATCATAATAATAAGATAAAATTCTTTTATTATCTCCAAAATTATCTTTTTTAACACTTCGCAAACATTCTGTTCCTTCCTCTTTAATATTCCATTCCCATGGTCCTTCTGTATATTTACTCATTAACTACCACTCCTTCTGTATATTCACTCATTATTATATTCCTTCTTAATCATTTTTGTAGTTTCTTCAATCAGCCCAGCTATTTGCTCTCTCTGCCTGGACTTTTCTTCATACCTGGACTGTAATATCCCCAGCAATTCTACCATCTGTCTATCAGTTAGATTAAAATTCTTCTGTACTTTCCAGCAACTTTTAACCATTTCAGCAAAGCCCCTCATTCTATTTCACCTCATTACTTAAATAATTAATAGCCCCTTCTTTTTCATATTCCAAACCATCTTGAAATCTTAATATTTCTGGATACCATGTGAATAATCTATATCCAGTTTTACCTGTTCTGTGTTTGGCTTGTATAATTTTTACATCATTCTGTACTTTAGCTTCTTCTTGATCATTATCATCCATTTTTCTAAAATATTCCGGTCTATGAACAAATAAAACTTCATCTGCTCTTTCCTCTATTTCACCCGAATCCCTCAAATCAGATAATTTTGGTTCGTTACCTTTTCTATCGTGCAATTTTCTATTTATTTGATGTAATAATAATACTGGCAAATTTTGTTCTTTACCTAAATCTCGTAATTCAGTAACAACTTTACCTATCGTTTTATAATTATCTAACTTTTCCATTTTAATCATTGTTAAATAATCAATAACAACCAATCCTAATTTTTTATCAAAATATTTATTTGCCCTTCTTACTAAAGTTTTAATTTGATTTAAATCTAACCCAGCTTTATCTGTTATTAAAGCTTGTTGATTATATAATTTATTAAATTTATGATTTATATTTTTATGTTGAGCTTCTGTAACATCTCCTAAATTATAATCAGAAGCATTTATTTTAGCTTCCTGGATTAATAACCTGTCAAATAATTCCGTATCTTTCATTTCTAAGCTTATATAATATACCGGCCTTTCAGAATTGATTAAAATATTTCTCATTATATTTACTGCAAAAGCTGTTTTCCCTGAAGAAGTAGCACCAGCTAATACTGTTAAATGCCCTCTGGCAAAACCTTCCATTAAAGAATCAAGTCCTGGATAATAAGTTTTAATAATATCTAATTCTTTGCCTTCTTCCTGTCTTGACTTTCTTTCTGTATAATTTTCAAAAGATTTCTGAGCTACATCTTCAAAAGTTTTAATAGCTCTGTTTTTTTCTTTATCCCCAGTAACTTCTAAAATAATATTTTCAATTTTAGACTTAACCTGTGATTCAGATAGATCCTGATCTTGATTAATTTTACTACACCTTTTAAAAGCTTCTTTCATGTCCCTTCTTAATTTATAATTGTTTAATTTATCAACTATTTCTTCTATTTCATAAGGCATAGCATAACTGGTATCAAAAATAGTTTCTGTATCTTTTATTAATACTTCATTCATTTTAGAATAAAACTTAGTTTTAGAAAATTTGCCAGTTTTGGAATACTGTTTTTTTATTTCTTTATACATTTTCCTTCTATTATCAGTAAAATTTTCAATATCTACTTTATCCATTACATCATCCAATAAATCCGGTTCCATTAAAATACAATTAACAAAACCCAATTCCATTTCTTTATTTTTCATATTAAAATCTCCTTATTCTTTTTTGATCTTCTTTGATTTTCTTTTTACGTTCAAAATCAGTTATTTTATTTTCGTTTCTTTTTTTATCTAAATCTATTACATCTTCCATATTTTTCACTTCCTCTTTTACCCATTTGTTAAGAATAGATTTACAATAATAATAAGATTTTTCTGCTTCTTGACTTCTTTTAATAGCTTCAATAATTATATTTTTAGGTAAATCATCATCAAAATCTTTTATTACTTGATAATGATTAGGATTAAGAGAACCAGACCAATATTTTTCCATAGCTTCTGAAATCTCGATTTTTTTATCCCCCTTATGTATGTATGTTTCTTTATCATTCTTTACATTCTTGTTAGTTGTTAGTGCTTTGTTAGTGCTTTGTTGGTTGTTTGTTGATTGCTTTGTTAGTTCTAAATCTTCACCTTGGTATTTCCCCCAGTTGATAATGGTTATAAGCCTTCCGGTCTTTGTTGATTTGTTTGTTAGAAAATTCCACTCTTCTAATTTATTTATTGCAGTTCTAATATTTTGTATTGATACATCTTTAGCACAATAATCTTTTAAACTGGATAAAGAAGTAATAAATTGACCAGGTTTGCATTTAAATATTTTTCCATTCCATTCCCATTTTTTTGATTTGTGATTGGCTAATAGCAAACAATTTATCATTACATCTCTTTGAACTGAATTTAAATTTTGATACATATCGCTTTCTTGTATTTTTCTATATAATTTTATCCAGCCTTTATTATCTGGCAATTTAATCACCCACCTAATATTTTTCTATCACTTTAAAAAATGTATCTTTCCCAGACATAAAATCACTCCTTATTATCACCTCCTATGCAATTTTACTATTTTCAATAAATTTTCTTAAATCTTCTTCAGTAATTTTTAAAGTACCACCAATTTTATAAGCATTTATTTCATTATCTTTGATCCATCTATAAATAGTTCTTGGATGCTTATCTAATTTATCAGCTACTTCTTGAACAGATAAAAATGTTACATCTTCAACCATATTAATCACTCCTTTCTTTGTTTGTCAATTATATCTTATCATTTTTATTACATTTTGTCAACCCAAACATGACTAAAATTAAAGTTATTTTCTAAGTTTTTTTAAAATTAATTATGACTGGATAGGTAAAAAAATAAAAAAAAAGGCCAGAAAATCTGACCTTATTTATATACATTATTATCACACACAGGACAAGTTTTAGCACTTTTTGTCCAGTAATAGACCAGATATAACATTCCTGGTATTCCAGCCAGTATTAATAATAATATAAATATACCCCAACTAAAATTCTTAGTAGGTTCTACTTCATTTCCACAATGTTTACATTTCATTTTAACCCTCCTTTTTTATAATACTATCCAGCTGATAGGTGCAAAAGCTATTAACAATGATACAAGAAATACTACAATTTGTGTTAATATTTGTGTTAAATTATCATTATTATCATTATTAAATTTAATAGCATTTATAACAAATCCTATACTTCCCCCAAATAATAATATACTTAAAGCTATACACAAAACTTTTACCACAGTTAACATTTTACTCCTCCTTTAAAAAGTCTGGTATTTTTTCAACTTCAATAAATACAGGCTCTTTTGTTGCTATTTCATCATTATCAGTTAAATAACATCTGCCTTCATTATCGGTTTTATATCTTCTAATACCAACCTCCGTTTCTTCTAATCCACAAATGATAATTAATTCATATACTTCATTTGGATCATAACCTAAACTCTCTATCCACTTGCATATTTTATTTTTATTTTTATGAAAAATTTTATCATTAGTTGTTATAATTTTAGTTTTCATTTTATCTCTCCTTTCTTATATTCCACTTCCTCCTGGCTCGGACTAATATAATACCCACAATGATTGCAAAGGAACCAGCGGTTATATAGTTCATCTTCTGTAATATTATCGTATATATTCCAATTTGAGCACTCTGGACACTTAATTTGCATTATGATACCTCCGTAGGTTCATCTTTTTTAATAACTGCTTTATCAATATTGACTTCATTCCTGCAATGATTACAGTCAAATAAAAATTCATCATATATCTCTATAGTATTAATATAATTCTTCCGGCTGCACTCTGGGCAGATAATATATACATCACATCTTTTATTCATTATTTACCTCCTATTATTTAACTGGGAGCCTATTCAGCCCCCAGCTATTAAATTATTTAAAAAGATGTATCAAATTCATCATTTTCTACAGCTTCTTCTGCTATTTCTTCATCAGTCTTCTTTTGATTATTAAGTAGATCTTTCAAACTTTGATATAATTCATCATCTAATTGGTCAACTGTATTAGCTTCATATTCTTTCATATAATTCAGCATTTCTTTTTTAAGTTGGTCATCACCATCTATAATATCTTTTATTTCCTTCTCCTTTTCAGTTAATTCTCTATTTTTAGCTTCTTCTTCAGCTTCTTCATTTATCTTATCTTGCTCCTTTGTTTTCCAGGTATATACTAATTTTGCCGCATCTTTTAATCTTTCTTCATTCCAGTTTTCGGCCATCCATTCTAAATATCCCAGAGGACAATCTTTTAATGGCTTACCTTTAAATTTTTTGCCTTTAGCTTTTAATTCTTTGGCTGTTTCTAAGTCCATATCCTCATTTTTAGAGGCATTATTATATTCAGTAGTATTATCCCCTTCATCTGGTGTAACATCTTCTATTTGGCCTGACTGTGGATTGTATCCGCTCATTTCTTCAGCAGAAGTTAAACTAATATTATATGCTAATCTTAAAACACGATTAATGGCTCTAGTCCTGGCCATAGCTTTTATATCTTTTTCTTTTGCGCCATGCAGATTAACATCATTAAAACTAGCTTCTCCATATTCGATAAATGGCCTATCTTCTGGTGTGCTTTCTTTCCATAATTTAGCTTTATACTCAAATCCATCTCCTTTTTTCTGTTCCTTTTCTAATTGAATACTAACAGGCGGATCATCAGAGTTATGTGCATTTCTTTTTAATCCACTTGTCGTTACATAAGGATTACCTCCCAGTACCTGTAAATCATTAAAAAATGGATCCAAACCATATTGGGTGCTAATATATGCTAGTTGTTTTTTCTCCCGGCTATTTAAATCCTTAGGCCATAACCCATTTTTTTCACCTTTTTCCATTACCTCTTGACTTTTTTTAGTAGTTTCAACAACATCACTCATTATTTATCCTCCTTTACTTTTATGCTTAACTTTTCTCCCCGTTCTTCAACATAAACTCCCTCCAACAATTCGCCGGTCTCGATATTAACTACTTCTCCGGTATTCGTTATCTCAAAAGGGCCGTTTTTAATTTCTTTTTTCAACTCTGATTTATAAACTTTTTCTTTAGTTTTAACTGCTTCAGGAATATTTACTTTAGCTGATTTTAATAAAATTTCTTCATCATATTTCCATTTTGGCCTTTGCTTTCTGTATTGTATTTTTCCAAAAGGTAATTTTTTAGTCTTAAAATTTTTATCTTTTTTCTTTAATTTAGTAGCATATTCTTTTACCATTATTTCTAAGTTATTAATTTGGTTATATAATTTGTCTGTTTCATCATCTAACCAGTCATCTATCATCTCTTTCCTTTCATCAGCCATTTCTTTTTTATCTTCAATCTTATCTTTCTTTTCTTTAATTTTTTGTAATGCCCAGTCAGCTTTACTGTCACTATCGATTTCAAAATTATCATTATCAGTTTCTTTTTTATTTTTATTAACCTTAACTTTATCAGGTGTTTTTATTGGATCCGGTTCAAACATTGATTAATTCACCTTCCTTTTTATCAATATTATTTTTATTATATTTATTTTTCAATTTCGGAAATGGAAAAAATACATTAAGCTCAAAACCATTATTATGGTACCAGTAATTTTCAAATCCAGCTGTAATATATTTCCCATCGCTATAATTAATATTTAATTTAGTTTCACTTTTACAATTATCTTTTAGTTTTGATATTATTTGATTAACTTCAGTTAAACTCATTTTACCTTTTTCTGGACTATGATTAAGATGATAATTAATAATTATATTTGGTTCTTTATCTATCCCAGTTTCTTCTTTCAAAACTTGTTTTAATTCCTCAACTTTTTGCCTGACTCTATTCATTATTACTTTTCCTCCTTCTTTCATCAATTTTATCTAATATACCTCTACAATGATTGCATTTAGTCTGCCCAGGTGGTAATACTTCACCACAAATACATTTATTAGTTTTGCTATACCATCTTCTATTATCTACTCTACTCATAATCTTCCTCCTCTATAAATTCTTTTAAAGTAAATTGTTTTCTTTTATAATCCCAGACTAATTCACCACGAAAATGAGCAATAATAACTGGGATTAATAATAGTAATACTTCCATGCTATTCCTCCTTATCATCACCATGGATTTTTAAATCATATTTTTCCTCAAATTCAGCAACTAATTTAATTATTCTATATAATTTTGTTTTACTATTGTTGTTCTCAATATACTTTATGGCATTTTCTAAATCCTTAAATTTTTCACCAATATCTGTCCACCCAACAATTGGAGCATTAAACTGCACAATATAATTTTTACTCATTGTTACCCTCCTTATAATATTTTTTTAATGCTTCTCTCATAACCTTAGAACGATTATCTTCTTTATCTAATTTTTTTAATAAACTTGGTGATAAATAAACTGGGACCTGTACCATTCTTTCTTTCACAAAATCACCTCCTTTATCAACTTCAAATATATACTATCATATTACATGATGTATGTCAAGCTATATACCTAATTAAAACATAAAAAAATACCTGCCTTTTACAGCAGGTTAAATTAATTTCTAAGGTGGCAATCTCTTATAAATTTTTGATAGTATCCAAAGAAAAAATAAAAGCTTATAACTCACGATCGAATACTTTTTCCATCTCATTTGATATACTATCAGAACCACCCCATTGTCTGATATTTTTTAAATCTTCTTCCACCTCTTCAAAACTTTCCGGGTCCTGGCCGGATATTTTTATTTCTATTAATTTAATTATTTTTTCAACAGAGATATACTGCCCATTAATTTTGTATTCTCCAATATCAAATTCTACCCCAGCAGTTTTAATTTTATCAATTAATTTCTTGAATATTTCTATTTTGACTTTTTTACTTTTTTATCTTCAAAAAGATTTTCGATTTCTTGGGTATCTTCTGAAGTAGCATGTATTTTCATAATCAATTCTTCAATTTTTTCTGGTACTTCTAAATCAGTTTCATCAAGAATCTCAATAAAAGCATCAGCTAAAATATTTAATACTTTATAAAAAATAGTATTTTTATAGAAAGTAGTTAATACATAAACAATAATCCCAATTAATATATTTTGTACTGCTGGTTGAGTAAGCAAATTAATAATTTCTTCCATAAAATTATCACTCCTTAAAATATTTTTGTATTCCATTAAAAATACTTTCAGCTGCTAAAAGCTGAAAGTTATCATCTTGAAGTAATTTCTTTTCAGTGTTATTAGTAATAAAACCAATTTCACATAATACAGCTGGCATTGCGGTTTCTCTTAATACTGCTAAATTATCTCTGGGTTTTATGCCCCGATCATCTCTCTGGAGATTAATTATAAAAGAATTTTGTATGTGTTCTGCCAGAAGTTGCCCATTTTTACTTCCAGGATAAAATAATGTTTCAATTCCAGAAGGACTTCCTGAAGAAAAAGCATTATTATGAATAGAAATAAATAGATCAGCATTAAGATTATTGGCTATTTTAGCACGTTTATTTAAATCAATGTATTCTACCCCTCTGCGGGTTAAATATGGGTTATATCCGTTATTTATGAGTTTTTGAGCTAATATACAGCTGATTGCAAATACTATTCTGCTTTCTTTAATTTGTGGTTCTGTTCCCCCTGTAGCTCCTGGGTCCTTTCCTCCATGCCCTGGGTCTATACAAACCTTTTTCATTCAATCATCTCCTTATAATATTCCCTGGCCAAAAAGAAATGACAATAATGCTATTAACCAGCCACCAATACCAACTCCCCAAACTATTATTTTCTTAATCCTGTCTTTGCTACCTTTGTCATAACTTCGGTGTGTTTCAACTTTATTATCCATTTCGCTAATTTTTTCTTTCAGCTGTTCGATTTTTTTGCTATTAATTTCTGTATGCCGGCTTAATCGTTCTACCGAATCTACAATCCCATTATTCATAATAGTTCTTAGGTCGATTATTTCATCTTTAACTTCGCAGAACATATTGTATAGTTTTTTCTTGTCTATTATAATATCTCCATTTGTATCTCGCCTTCCAAAATCCTCTGGCTCTGGATTATTTTTATCATCATATTTTCTACGTCCATTACTCAAATTAGACCCTCCCATAATCAAGTTAGCGTGTAGTATTCCCTGGCTTCAAGCAAACTTTTTCCATTTTGGGCGTTTCATTTTTCGGCTTTTCTGGCTTCTATTTCATAAGAAATATTATAGTAAGCATCAAAGTGATTTTTGTACTTAATTAAGTTAATTATATACTCATAAAAATATCGAAGGTAAAATAATATACCTTCATTTCTCTGCTGTTCTACATGAGCCATTTCGTGTTGATATAATCTATCATCTATTTTATTTTTTCTTTCATTAAAATAAATAGTTCCAAATAGTACAATTGCATTAATAGTTTGTCCTGGTAATATTTTGGTTATCAGTTTTGGTAGCCAGTGATTATAATGTTGTTTGATAATATCACCTTCTTAATGACTGAGTTTCTTACTATTGTTGCAGTTTATTTTCTACTTCAGCTTTGTAATCAGAATCCTTAACATCATCAACTGTAATTCTCTCATGTTCAATAAGTCTGATAAGTGCTTTTATTTTAGTTTCGCTCAATTCTGCCATATTATATCAAACCTCCATTTTCAAGTATCATTTGATATGCATCATCAAGGTCATTATCATATTTTTCTTTTTCTTTCTTTTGTTTTAGGTCTGATAATGGATGACTGTAACCATCTGGAAATTCTCCAGTTTTTACATATTTTCTAACCTCTGCAGTAAATCCTTGAGGTATATTTAGTTCTGCTATTTCCTGCAATCTACCATCTTGCTCGGGGGTAAAAACTATTTCTTCAAAATTAAGATTTGTTAGATGGTCATGTTTTGCCACCATGTCCTCCCAGTAAGTTCTAAAATTAGCGTAATGGGTTTCTTCTTTCCCTCTATTTTTCAGCGTAACTTTATAAGTGCAAGGTACATACTTTCCATTTTCATATTTAACCATTTACGCATCACCTCTCAAAAATATATTCTCTATAATAACCTTTCGTGTCATCGACCTTGCTTTGAAATAGTACTTCTTGAGTATTACTGTTTTTAACAGTATAATCTTCGGAAATTTTTCTATATTTTCCACGAAGTAAATCCCCAATACTCTGTCTTCTAACATCAAAATATCTTGCCCCTTCTTCAGCCGACATAAAATAGTGCCATTTACCTTTGAATTGGATTTTGATTGGTCTAATATTTCTGCGCCAAGAATTATATCCATAACATACAAACTGTATATTTGAAAACGCATAACCTTTTGTAGCATCTATTCTGTCAATTGAAACTGCTAATCTTCTATCTTTGTCATTTTCTATATAATCTTCCCATAACATGTTTAATTTTTCTTTGTTTTCATTACAAAATTTTACAAATTCATCTACTCTTAAGTAGTTTAGACCATCATAATATTTTTGTTTATGCCCTTTATTGCCACGACAGCGATTAACTATATTTTTATATTTTCCTTTTAATTTTTTATCTAGTTCTTTTATACCTGTATTTATATTAGAATAATATTTACTTCTAGTTTTATACCCTTTTTCTTTAAGTTTTTTATAAAAAGTATTATAATTTATATTGAGCTCGCAACATATTTCTTTTAACTTTTTGTCCCCGTGTAAATATTCATTTATGTGACGTTTATCCATTTATTATCAACTCCTATAATAATATTATATCGTATTATTATAAATATAGCAAATAAACGCCACCCTTTTAATGATAGTAATTATAACTATTTTAATTAGATCTTATCCAACCCGATAACAGTCTTCCTATTTCACTTAATTTTAATTCTACATCATCATGAAAGCCTTCGTTTATTTCTTTTTGATTATAAGATAAATTATTTAATATTTTGCAATACTGTAAATAACCATCAATTTCATTTTGGTAATATTTTCTTTTTGATTTAACTTTATTAGCTAGCATTATATTTTTTAATAAATTTAAATAAGCATTTTTAATTTCTGTACATAGGCTATATTTTTCAGAATTAGAATAATTTTTGAGCGTTGGGTATATTTTATTAAATACTATTTCAGATTTTTTATATATTTTTAATTTTTCAGCAATTATATTAACCTCCTTAAAAAACATGCTACACCTGGACCTTCGTCCAGGCTTCCGCAAAAAACAAGATATTAGAAATCAAATTCTTTGTAAGCGAGGGCGCCAGCCGCGAGGAGAGTGGGGATTAACAGAACCAACCGCAGACAAATACGAGACACCACCGTAGCCGCGACCGACGCGCCTAGACACATCGCTATCCCTTGTCTCTTGGCACCAACTATAACTTCCATTGCCAAAATCTCTATGTGTAATTAATTCTCCATCTGAAAAGCCTATACCCCAATCGGGTACATCCGATGGCGCATAATTTGAGTAGTTCCAATTTCCTGCAGTAGCCTTCTCATGAATTGGAAGCATTAATGCATTCCATTCATTTTCGGGACCAAGAGAACCTATATCAGCATCATCAAAAGAATTGGTCGGGTCATCTGCCGCACCTCGCATTAGAGCAACTCTATAATTATTACCATTAATTGATACAGTTGCATCTTGAACAGTAGGAGATAAATCAGTTCCAGAACTAGAAGTTAAATTATGGTGTTCTGCTCCACTTTCCCCAGCTGTTAATCCATCACCATATACTGCTCCAGCTTCATATATATGGTCCCATGAGATATTATATCTAATAGGTTTTTGAGGGATTATATATATTTCTTCTTGAAAAGCGAATTTTAGCCAAGGTGTATCTGAAAATTGACTTGCACCTTGGGTTATTCCTACATCACTTGCTAATTGTTCTCCAGTTATAAATTCGTTGGCAGGAATAATACCAAAAAACCCAGCATCCATGGTTCCAAAACTAAGCGTATCATAATTTGTTATGTCAGCAACATTTTTTGTGTTAATAATTATTGTTTCTAATTTTTGTATTATCTCATCTGTAACATTACTCCCAGTTTGTTGCACTTTTCCAGGATTAGAGTCAGTAAATAATTCAGTTCCCGAACTATCCATTGGCACTATTTGTAAACTTCCGTTTATATCAACTACAACTGCATCTGTACCGTCTGTAAGTTTAACCTGTCCTATTATATTACTCCCGGCAGGTACTGCTTCTGATAATTTAGTTTTCTGAATGTTATCATCATCACCATACAGAGCAATCCAGCCACCGTCACCACCATTTGCCGTCGGGTCAAATATTTGTGGTACCGGATTGCCGTCGTTATCCGTTATTACAACGTGATTGGCATTGGTTGGACTAAAATCAGTTGCCATCTCTTATCACTCCCTTACATATCATCAAGAATTCTGGCTAAAATTTCATTATCATCAAGCCGTGAGTCTCCTATTTCTATTGTCGTCCTCTTTTGCAGTACATCATGTCTTATATTTTGCACTACATACGAACTCTCTATATCAGCTTCCTCTATAATAACTTTAGCTTTCTCCTCAAAATCAAATGTTATAGTCAAATTAACATCACCGGAAATTGTGGTCTGTTTGCGCCCCCAGCGGTCAAGCAACTCATCGGCAACCTTCTGACAGGTGCTTTCATCTCCTTCTTCAATTTCAATCAATCTTTCAACTTTTTCATCTTCTTCAGTTCCAGAAAGTGATGCTGTGGCCTCTGAAGTATCAGATTGTACTATTATGTGAGTAGCTTTCGGAGAACTAGTGTCAACAGAAGGAGTCTCGATGAAATATAAAGATTGTACTGCATATACTTCATATTCTATCCAGTCAGTCTTATTGCCTGCGGCGTCTTCTGCCTGCATCCGAATGTAATACCTGCCGGGAAACTCTAATGTAGCTGTTATAGAAGCCCTATTGCCTGAAATGGTTCGTTTTGAAGTAAATGTATTTGAATCAGTAAATTCTTTATTATCTGCTATTTCTACTGTTAATTCTGACTTATACCAGTATTTCATTTGAGCTGGAAAGGATGATGATAAAAAGAAAGTTCCTTCTCGTTCAGCAGTTTCAATTCTAGCAGAAAATTTATTTTCCTCGATATCTGTTTCCTCATATGAACGGGGCAAAGGGTTAAACAAACCGATAACATCTGTAGTAAATGTAACAGTGCTACCAGTATTTTCTTCAGTGCCACTATCCCATTCTGCTACAACCTTATATTCATATTCTGTATTTCCTGTAAGCCCGCTTATTTCCTGCTCAAAAGTTCCTATTTCGGTCAATGTTTGTTTTGTGGTTTCATTCCATGTACTTTCTCCAGTTTCGCGATATCGGAAATAACAGTCAACTTCATCAAGACCTAATAATTTTGTCAGTTCACCTTTTAATGTAGCTGATTTAAATTTTATATTAGTTGCAGCATCTGTTGATACATAAGCTATCGGCTCAGCCGGTGCAGCATCTCCGTTTGTGGCAACACCAACTACATCAAAATCCCTAATGGAGTCATGAATATATCCGCCCACGCCAACCCAGCCAGTTCCTGTTATTCCGGTGTCTGTTTCTTCTATGTCCCAACTTTCTGGTTCTGTTTCCCCATCTTCCCAAACTTTTGCTTTTATATCTGAGCCATTTACTCTAAGTCGCATCCAATACCATGTATCAATGAAAAATGAGTAACTAATTGAATTTAAATTACTAATTGATCCGTTAACTTCTTTTCTAACATAAAAAGTATCATTATTATATAATTCTGCATAATAAGCTGTCTCATCATTTTCAGAACCAGACGCCCGAACATATAATCGATTTTGATTTCGATAACCCTTATTAGTTCTTAATTTTGCTACTATCTCTACATTGTCTCTATTATTATCATCATCTATTTTATCCCAGACAAACAAATGGTCTCGCTCGTTTGTGGAAGTATTCTCTGTCTCTAAATATTGGTCACCTAAAGTACCGCTATCTCCAATTATATCCCAATCTTGATAATCAGTAGACCAATGGTCATGTGTCCAGTCATCCGGTGGAGAACCCGCTGTATATTCTGAGAAATCTGTATAATAAAGAGCCATTAGACATCACCATACTTTACAGTGTTATAATATCTATCTATGTCATCTTTGGTATAAAGATGAACGTCAAGGTTAGAATCAATAAAATACTGTATTTGATAATCTTTCCTTAATTTTTCTAATACATTAATAATTTTTTTATTATCGGTAGGAATACTGGCTGATATACCTATATCTCTGACATTTTCAACAGTCAGCGGAGCGCCGTAGTCTCTAATAATATTTCTGACCAATTTCCCTAGATCTATATCTGCATAATCTTCTTTAATTATTCTTTCTGTTAATATTCTGTCTCCAAGTTGTGCCGTTACATTAAGGTAATGACCATCTACATTTTTTTCTCTGACACGCCCGGTTAATTCTTGTTGAAGGCCTTGAAAATCCTTAAAAATAAGATTAACACTATCATTCCAATTAATAGCAGTTTCAGCATCTCCGTTTTCATTGTTAACTTCAAAATTGAAGTTTGCTAATTCTCCGTTTGATGTTCGGGTAACTTCAATACTATAAGCATCCCATTCAGTGTCTTCTATAATTAGTTTATATCCTTCATCCTCTGCCAGCTGATATTGTATTCTGATAGAATTTGGAGACGGTGCATCTCCGTATGTGTCATTGCCTTCATAAGTCTTTGCCGTCCAATATACAAGTCCCGGAGACAACTCATCCTGAATGGTAAGTCTGACATCTGAATCAGCAGGAAAACCACCAGGGGGGACATCTTCCCATGAGCTTGTATCTGTATCATAATATTCCCAGCCTGTCTGGTTCTCTTTGGATTCATACTCATATATTACATCGGTCATAGCTGAATTTTCAGAGAAAATTATCTTAGCATGATAACTATCGGTGGCCACAGTATTATCCGGATCTTCAGGGACATATATTTCAAAGGTTGGCTGAGTGTCTTCAGTCTCCGTGCCACTTACAGGAGTTTTCAAAACAGGAATTGTCTGGTCAATATTGTATTGTATCTTATATTCAGCTATTTCAGAGCCACTTATTATATGTTCAATATCATTAATTTCTCCGGCGGTTAATCCAGCCAATGTTATATATGCGGTTTCTTCTCCATCATTAAGAGAACCTGTATAATTTGTTGTACTTGTGCCTATTGTTACTTGCGGGTCTTGAGTATTATAGGTTGTTGATGTAACTTTGCGCCCTTCGGTTTCGATAAGATAATGATATTCCCAGTTGTCTGCACCGCAAGAATAATCAAGATTAAAAGTTTGATTTGTATATTCTTCATCAACAGTATTACTATCTTCAATATAATCCTTTGAATCCAAAAATTTCGAAACATCTAATATAACATTTCCTTCTGTCTCTCCATATATTTCCAAATCACTTGTATCTGGTTCAGCTGGTCCTATTTGTATATAAGCAAAAAAGTAATGCTCATAAAATTCATAACCAGAAGGTGTAGATGGAATGCTTGGTGATTCTGATTCACTACCTGAACTGCTAACTGATACTGTATCTTCTACAGAATTAGTTTCATATAATATGTTGGTTTCTGTTCTATCTACACCTTTCCATTTAATTTCTGCCCAATTAACATTTAACGCATTTTGTAAGTCAAGAGTTGTAACATCTCCGTCTTCTACTTCTTTCCAGTCAGTTTCTAAGGTGACGGCCATTAATACATCACCTCATCGGTGTTTATATCGTAAGGTACTGGATCAAGTGCAATAAGCTGGCAGGGAATACGATAATAACCATCTTCATCGTTTGCCATTGGCTCTGCTTCAAATTCAGGGTCAGGTATTACTTTTTTGTAATATATATTACCTATTTGCAGTTCTCTTTCTGCTGGTGTATGAAGTAATGCTATTATGTTATATCTTTCTTCTTCTGATTCAGCTTTAATTTCCATTGCAATATTGGTGGGAGTTTTTCCTAAATCAAAATAATCAGATATATCCAACCCTGGATAATTCCTTATTTCAGTTTGGTTTTCTTTAGCAATAGATAAAGTTCCAATTAATACTTTTAATTGTTGAGTACCATATTTAATCATCTGTATGCACCTGCCAATCCTCTACCTTGCAACTTCCTTATCAAGTCATCGTTAGCCTGTTCAGCTGTTTGCTGGTCACTAACATTATAAGTAGCATTTATTTCTATTTTTTGTGATAATTGTTTTTGTTGATTGTTCATTCTTTGTTCTGGGGTTAATACTTCCTCTCCTCCATGAACAACTGCAAGTTTTGGTTTCCCAAAAGCGCCCGGAACTATTCCGCCTTTATCAAAGCTTAAAAAAGAACCTATTCCAGAAATTATATTTCCTAAAAATCCACCAGCACCACCAGAAGCTGCACTTACAACAAAATTAAAAGCTTTCGATGCTGCCATAGCTGCCAATTTTTGAATAACTTGATCTATTACACTTTTCCATATATCTTTAAAACTTTCTGCTACTGATTTAGTACCTCTTAAAATAGATGAGAAAGCATTTTGAGTGCTGTTTACAAAAGTATTGCCCATACCTTTCCAAAATTCTTTAGAAGAAGTGGTCATATTTTTTATAGCTTTTTTACCACCTTCAGTAAAACTCTGAAAAGATTGAGATTGTTCTAATATATTTTTCTTAAAATGTTCTTTCATATTATTATTAATCATATTATGCTGATTTTTAAATTTATGAGCATTAGTTATTTTCTTTTCGGTTTCTTTATTGCTCATATTCATTTTTTGGCTAGTCAATAACTGTTCCCGTTCTCTTTCACCTTTAATATAAGTTTTATTTATCATTTTTTGCTGATTTTTTTGAGATAGCAAACTTTCGTTTTCTTTAACAATTCTATTTCTTTTAATACTGATTAATTTTTCGGAACTTTTTCTTGCAGTATTGACTAAACCGTTTTGCAACTGTTTAAACTTTTGACTAATGCTCTGATTCATTTCTGTTACTTCTTTTTCTGCTGCATCTGTTTCCTCTTTAATTTGTTTTTCATCTATTAATAAATTTTCTGGTTTATCTACAGTTCCAGTAGAAATATTATTGAATTTCCCATTAATCATATTAATCATATCATCAAGTGCTGACCCTGGTTTATTACTATTATTTTCAATTCCAATTGCAAGTCCTTCCATAAGCCAGTTACCATATTGCATAAATACTTTTGATGGAGAAAATAAACCTAATTTATTTGCAACTTTTCCAATAACACTACCTTCAGCCATATTTTTAATAGCATCGCCTACAATGCCAACATTTTCACTTATTCCTTTAGCCATACCTTCAATTAAATTTTTGCCTTGTTCTATCATTTTTTTAGGAAGATCATCAGTTAAATAAGTCATTACTTCGTTAAACCCAGTTCTAAATTTTTCAACAGGTTTAAATTCATCAAATACATCTGTCATTGAATTTATTAAACTATTAAATGGTTTTTTTAATATTCCATCCCATATAGTTCCTAATATAGTTTTTAATTCTTCCCACATAGTTTCAAAAATATTTATAAAGTCTTCTTTTACACCTTCCCAGTCGCCAGTCATAGCATTAGCCACTAAACTTAAAGCAGAAGTTAATACTTCTATCTTACTTTCTATAATAGTGCCCAACATATCAAATAATGCCCTTAAAGTATCTTTGAAATATTGACCAAAATCACTTTCCCAAATTATTCTTGCTGCTTTTACAAATTGATTAATTATAGTTTCAATATCAGAAAAAGCACTATTCATTGTATTCTGCATTTCGTTTATTTTTTCAGAAGTTTCACTATTTGAACCGAAAACATTTCCAACAAAATCACTTATACTACCAAATACATTTTCAAGTTTTGGCCCCCACTTTTCAGCAAAATCTAATAACCCTTCTAAAGCACTTAATAATTGTTCGCCTATTGCTTCCATAAAAGGTTCTAAATATTTCCTGCGAATAAGAGTCCATCTTTCTCCTAATTTTTTATCATATTGTTCAGATGCTTCAGATACTGTTCCTTCGCTATTTTTAATGACTCCCATCATTTCTTCTATTCCAGCTTCGCCATTTTTCATAGCTGTTACCATTTCAGTACCGGATCTTTTCCCTAAAATTTCTAAAGCAGCACTCATTTCATCTGAACCTTCTATACCATCAGACATTTTTTCCATTAACTGTGGCATTGTTTCTACACCAAGTTTATCAAGCGCTGCCGCTTCATTCTTGGTTGGATTTTCTAAAGCTTCCATTGCTTTTCTCATGCCACGAGTAGCTTTTTGTGCAGGTACTCCATTTTTTTGAAACTGCCCTAACATTGCTGCTGCTTCATCAAGATTTTGCCCGTTTGCTTTAGCAACTGGAGCTAATTCAGATAAAGTTTTCTGTAAATCTTCAACAGGTGCTCCTGTTTCTGCTGAAATAGCTTTAAGGCTATCCATTACCCCTGTCATTTCGGATAAATCTTTTCCCCAGGCTTTTTGTAAACTGTGAAGATCCTCTACTGCTTTATCTGTTTCCTGGCCGGTAACTTTTGCATAATCCAAAAAATCTTGTTCCATTCCTTTGGATTCTTCACCATGTCTTTGTCTAAGCGCTGTTACAGCATCTCCTAGCTCCCGATAACTATCAGTATTTTGTTTGTGTAATTTTTGAATAGTATTAGAAAATTCTTCGGCTTGTTTTTGTGAAGCTCCAGTTTCAGACCTAAAATTTTGAGTAGCATCATCAATCTGTTTCATGTTTTCTGTACCGGTTTTAGCCATAGAAACAAATGCAGCGCCCAGTCCGGCTACGGCTCCACCTGCTAATCCTGTTAATGCTTTACCAACCATAGAACTTTTATTTTTTGCATTTTTCATTCCTTTATTGAACTTATCATCTTTTAGCTGTAGCTCCTGGTATAATTCTCCTACTTTAACAGCCATTTAATCACCTTCTTTCTTATCCGGATTAATCCCCAACATACGATACATAGCCTGTTCTGCTTGTTTGTCATCATCATATTCCGGTATTCCTTCTTTTTGATTATTATTTTCATTGTTAATCGACATCGCCAAAGCTGAATTTCTGCTTAAACCTTTAATTAATACTAGAAACCGCCTCCAAGACATACCATTCTCAGAAGCGGTCATTAAATTAATATTATATTCTCGCTGAAAATCAGCCTCTATTAATCCCCATTTTTTTGCGATGTCGAATTGGTTTCGTTTTTTGAACCATCTTCTTCATCATCGGTAGAGTTATACTGTTGCCATATTTGCATTAATAACCATTCGGCTTCTTCAGTAGTAACTCCATTATCTATTAATTTTCTCAGTTGTTCTTTTCCTAGCAAATTTTCAAGCATAACAAAAATTTCTTGTTCGGGTATATCAGCTTCATCACCTTTTTTATTTCTTAATTCTAATAGTTTTTCCATTATACTTAATCTAGGAGATGGTGGTAATTCTAATTCTTCATCAAAGGCTTTTATAATTAGTTTATCATTTTCTTTTTCTTCTCTATAAGCATCAAAATCTATATACTTCTCGCTCATTTAATCACCCCTTATGCTTCTGGATCTGTAGTCATTGGCTCACCAGACATATTAAGAGTAGCTGCCCAGCCTGCTGGGTCGTCATTTCCCCCGCCTGTACTGATGCCATTCATGGGAGCATCTACAGAAACTGTCATATATACTTCGTTTTGGTCTCCTGGTCCTGACAGACGTAATGTAGCCATCGCATCATTACCCATTTGAGTTGCAAGTGTTTCCAATTCTTCCTGCCCTGCATCTCTGCTACCATCTGCATCATCTTCGATATGATAACCTTCAATATCAAAACTGGCTGAACGAGATGCTACAATGTGTTCAAGCCAACCGCCACTATCAAAATCAGTAATATCAGCGTCATTTTTCTCTCTACTCGGACTGAAAGATGTTACACCTTTTATGTCCTGATAAGAAGTTCCATCATAAATAGCAAAATCAAACGTTCTCGCTAATTGTTTTCCTAAAGCCATTATAAATCACTCCTTAATTATTTTATATATTTGGTTGCCCTGTCATTGTTAGTGTGCAACTCCAACCAGAAGGATCATCATTACCGCCGCCAGTTGAAATACCTTCCGGTGGTGCATCAGCACTAACTTCAAAATCAATATTAGTTCCTGAAGGATTTATCATTCTAAAAATATCAATAGAAGCATCTTTATGTGTTAATGCTAACTGCTCTATAAGGTACTGCCCCGGATTTCTTGCACCAGTAGTATCATCTTCGATATGATAACCTTCTACATCAAATGAAAGCCCTCTGCTAGCCACTATATGCTCCAGCCAACCCTGACTATCAAAATCTGTTACATCAGCATCATTTTTCTCTCTTGAGGGCGAGAATGAAGTAATACCTCCAATATCTGCATAACCTGTATCACCAAGTGCTATCCAATAATCTTCCCAATCTGTTCCAGTTCCGGGCTCATTAGCATCTTCTTCAGCAGTATCGGATGTATGGGCATCCTTACAATAATAATAAGTGCCAGAATTGGTAACAAAATCATGCACTTCATAGCTTGTAGAGTTATCCCAAGTGTTTACATCATCCTCCGGAATATTAATTGCAAAATCAAAAATACGAGCTAATTGCTTACCAAGTGCCATCTAATCACTCCTTCCTTTGTACCTCTAATTCAAAATTACACGAAAATCTGTGTCTATCATTATCATCTCTGCCAATATTAATAGGCATTGCCTGTATTGCTTGACATTTTACAACTCTCCACTCTGCATCACTATCAACAAACTCCATACTGGCTAGTGTTCCCATTTCATCTATAATGTCATTTGCCAAATCTCTGGCCGTGCGTGGGTCCTGGTCTCCACGAACCAATATCCTAATTGAAGGCTCAAAATATTCGGTATTCCTCATGTCTCTGGGAAAACCGCCTGTATTTTCTACCATTACAGCAGTGTCGGGTGAAGTGGGCAAAACATTATCAAAAATATTTCCGGTAGTTCCGGTTGCATCATAATCTATGTCATCTATATTACTATCAAGATATTGCATAATCTCTGAAATCATCTACCTTCACCCCTTTTTAATTTCTTCAGCTACAAATTTTTCAAGTTTATTACTCATTTCTCTAGCTGTTTTTTCTAACCATTTTGCTTGTCCTTTACCCCTAAAATTATATTGACCTGCCGGAGCTTCATGTAAAGCTACTGCATAAGGTGTATTATATGAAATTCTAAAATTAAAATCACTTTTAAAATCAAATTTATAATTATTTTTGGGATTTCCTCCACTTTTAGCTTCATCATAAACAGAATCAGGGTTGTGAGATTGTCCTTCTTGATAAACAACCCCGCTTCTTTCCAAAGTTCCTTCGTCATGCGGAACACTTTTGTTTGATTCGGTAAGTAATGCCTCAGCAGCCAACCATTGAGCACGCCCCGCTTTTTCTTTTTCTTTTTTTGAAACCTTATCACCAAACCAGTTAAACACTGCCATATAATCACTCCAATGCTACTTCGACATGAGTTAACTTACCAGTTAAAGCATTTGTTTTTTTGGAAGTAGTAATTACTTCATGCTCTATATTGTCATAAGTTATAATACTTTTCTTTGGCAAG
>JBNJDK010000018.1:0-27052 GCA_051744805.1 Bacillota bacterium | reverse complement strand
TGCTTTATTAAATATTCTCGTTAATAATAAAACTTCTAGAGTTAAATCAGAATTACAGCGTGATAAAAATCTTATAATCGAAACTGCTGGAATAAATACAAAATTAGAAGTTCCCGGTTATGCTTTAACTTATTTAGTTCCTTCAAATCAAAATAATTTAGGAAAAGTTCAGAAAGCTTTTGATACTGAAATAGAAAGAATAATAAATAATGGTCTTAAAGAGGAAGAATTGGAAATAATAAAAAAACAGGAATTAAAAAATGCAAATTTTAATCAGCGTAGCAGTAAAAATCTGGCAGAACTTCTAGGTTTAGGAGCGGCTAATTATAATAACCCAGATTTTTATGTGGAATATGTTGAAAAAGTATATAATCTTGAAGAGGAAGATATAATAAGAGTTGCCAAAAAATATTTTGCTCCTGATAATAGAGTAAAAGGAAATGTAATACCTAATTATTAAAAATACATTTGTAGAAAGGATGGTAAATATGAGAAAAAGAAAATTAACTATATTTATTTCAATAGTACTTATATTATTAATGTTTACACCTATGATAAAAGCTGAAGATAAATTAAGTGAAGATTTATTTCATAAATTAATAAAAACCGAGAATGAAAAACCCAAAATAAATATCCCGGATAATGAAAAAATTGAATTTGATAATGGACTTACTGTTTATTTAGTAAAGAAAAGTAAATATCCAATTGTTGAATTAACAGGCTTTATTAAAGGTGGTAGAAGACAGGAAAGCTCAGATATTGCTGGTATATCAGAAATTATGGTAAAAATGATGAGTACAGGTACTAAAAATTTTGGGGAAGAGGAATTTGCCCGAAAAAAAGAAGTAAATGGTATTGATATTAAATTTGGAGTAAGGAATGATACTTTCAAGTTAAGTGGTAGGGCTTTAAGTGGTGAAACAGAAAATTTGCTTTCTCTTATAGCTGAATCATTAAAAAATCCAAATTTTTCAGCCCCATATTTTAAAAGAATATTACAGGAACAAAATCAATATTTAGCTCAGGCAACTGTTAAGGCAGATCAACTCTTAAACAGCTATTTTTTCAAAAATATATATCAAGATCATCCCTATGCATTTTCTAATGATATAAAATTAAAAAGATCTAAACTTAGAACATTTAGTCCAGAGAAAGTAAGAAATTTTTATAATAAAAGTATTGGGCCAGAAAAGATGGTTATTGCAGTAGTAGGCGATATTGATACTGATAAGACCAAAAAAGTATTGAAAGAAAATTTTGCTGACTGGAATAAACAGGATATAAAAATTAAGAAAAATGAAATTAATGAAATGGCTTATGATAAAAAGGAAGTAATAATTGTGAATAAAAAAGATGCAGAACAGGCTCACATGAAAATTGGTTATAATTTTCATGACTATGATTTTGAAAAAGATACAGAATTTCTTATTGGAAATAAAATATTTGGCCAGGGAGGTTTTTCCAGTCGCTTAATGGAAAATGTTAGAAGTGAAAAAGGGTTTGTTTATAGTATATATTCTGACACTTCTTATAATAAAGATGGAGGTGTTTATTATATAAATACAAAAGTGGATCCTCAAAAAGCTCCTAAGGTCCTTGAAGCTGTAAAGGATGAAATGAAGGCAATAAAAAATGATGAAAAAGAAATAACTGAAGAAGAGTTAAAAGAGAATATTAATTTATATAACGGACTTTTACCTTCAAACTATAAGCACCCAATAGATATTATAGATGGTTATATTTATGAAACTGAACTATTAGGAGAAGAAGGTGACTATCTAAACCGGTTCATCGAAGAATATAATAGTTTACTTGCGGGTGAAGTTCAGAGTGTAATGAAAGATAATTTAAAACCTGATAAATTGTTAACAGTGGTTGTTGGTAATAGTGACAGATTAGAATCAGTTTTTAAAGAAGCAGGATATAAAATAGAAGTGATACAGAGTAGGTAATTTATTTTAAATAACAAGAGGGAGGTGTAAACAGTGAATTCATATCAGAGAGCTAAACTTGCTGAAAACACCCTGACTATAATTGATTACGGAGCTTATGTAAATTCTAAAGGTGAAGTTATTGATTTGAGTGAAGATATTAAATATGCTATTGATAATACAAAACTTTATTCTCCAGAAGAATTAGATAAAATCCATGATAAAGTAAATGAAGTCCTGGCTAATAGTGAAAATAAAGAAACTGAAATTAAGGTAACTAATGAAACAACTTTAAATGCAGCTAAACGCCTTAAACGGGAAGAAAATTATGAAAAAGTTTCCTGCTTGAATTTTGCTTCTGCTAAAAATCCAGGAGGAGGTTTTTTAAATGGAAGTAGTGCTCAGGAGGAAAGCCTGGCTCGTTCTTCAGCCTTATACCCCTGTATAAAACAGAAAAAAGAAATGTATGAAAAAAATAAAAAATATAATTCTGCTTTATATTTAGACTATATGATCTATTCACCTAAAGTACCTGTTTTTCGTAAAGATAGCGGTAGTTTATTAAATGAGCCTTACAGAGTTTCTATGATAACAGCTCCAGCAGTCAATGCTGGAGTAGTTTGTTCTCGGGAAAGTAAAGAAAATGAAGAAAAAATTGAGAAAAAAATGAAATATAGAATAGAGAAAATATTATCCATTGCATTGATAAATAAAAATCAAGCATTAGTTTTAGGAGCTTTTGGTTGTGGAGTATTTAGGAATGATCCGAAAAAAGTTGCAGATTATTTTAGAAAATTTATAAAAGAAGATGAAAGATTTAATAGTTATTTTAATAAAATAGTTTTTGCTGTCCTTGATAGGAGTAGAAAGAAGGAAACATATAATATATTTAAAAGTAAAATTATGTAAAATTATAAAGGTATTAAAAGATTGATATAGAATTATATTATATAACAATTTTATCTGAGGTGATAAATATGGAAGATGGAATTAAACAATTAATTGATATGGTGGCAAATTTAAAAGTAACTATGTTGGATAAGTTTGATGAAATTGACAGGAGATTTGAAAAAGTTGATAGTAGATTTGAAGAAATTGATAGTAGATTTGAAGAAATTGATAAAAGATTTGAAGAAATTGATAAAAGGTTTGAAGAAATTGACAAGAGATTTGATGGAATTGAGAATAGACTTGATAGAATTGAGAATAGACTTGATAGAATTGAAAATAAATTAAAAGAACATGATAAAAGATTTGATAAAATTGAAGAAAAGTTCATAAATTCGCTTAAATTAATTGGTCATGATGTACAAAATAACAAAAGACATATAGAAAAACTAGAAAATAATGATGATTATTATAATGTGAGTGAATAATTCATTTGAAAAGGTGGGGGTTATACCCCACCCTGGGAGAATAAACAAATTTATTTTTCCTTAGGATCTAACATATCTCTTAAACCATCACCGAGTAAATTAAAGGCAAGCACAGAGATGAAAATTGCTATACCAGAAGATAAGGCGATCCAGGGAGCCTGTTCTAAATAACCCTGTCCACTACTTAACATATTTCCCCAGCTAGGTACAGGAGGTTGAGTACCAAGTCCCAGATAACTAAGTCCTGCCTCTACAATTATTCCAGTAGCAATATTCAAAGTAGCCTGAACCATTATCGGACTAGTAATATTTGGCAAAATGTGTTTGAATAATAATCTTAAATCACTCATTCCTAAAGCATGAGCTGCTTCTATATATTGATCTTCTTTTACAGATAAAACTTCACCCCGTACAAGTCTAATATAACGAGGTGTAAAAATAATACCTATTGCTATCATTGCATTTCTGAGTCCAGCCCCCATGATTGCACTTAAAGCTAAAGCAAGTACAAGTGAAGGTAAAGCCATCATTGCATCAGTAAATCTCATAATTATAAATTCGTCTAAAAAGCCCTGATAATAACCAGATATAAGACCGATGGGAACCCCAATTACTAAAGCTATGGAAACGGCTATTAATCCAGCAGAAAGTGAAACCCTTGTCCCATGTACTACTCTACTAAAAACATCCCTTCCTAAATTATCCGTGCCTAAAAAGTGTTCAGCACTGGGAGAATTAAGAACCTTAACATAACTTGGTTCAGTTGGATCATAAGGAGCAATCCAGGGAGCTAAAAGGGCTACAAAAATTTCTATTATAATTATAATAGCACCAATAACAGCCAGTTTGTTTTTATAGAATTTACTCCATAATACTTCTGCTCTGCTTTTGTCTTTTCTTCGTTTTTTATTATTTTTTTGAGAAATGTCTAAATTATTTTCAGTTGTAGCCATTTATTTAGTTTCACCTCCTGCTTCAATTCTGGGATCAAGGAAAGTATAGATTATATCAACTAACAGGTTAACAGTAATTACCATAACAGCCATTATTAAAATAGATCCCTGTAACATGGGAAAATCTCTATTAAAGATTGATTGAACTACTAATCTTCCAAAACCAGGTATACTAAAAATAGTTTCAGTTATAACTGCTCCTCCTAAAAAAGCTGATAATTGCAAACCAATTACTGTAATAACTGAAATTAGTGAGTTACGTACCGCATGTTTGACAACTACTACTTTCTTAGAAAGACCTTTGGCATGAGCTGTTTTTATATAATCTTTTTGTAGAGTTTCTAAAAGGTTAGATCTCATCATTCTCATAGTTACTGCAGCCATTCTAATTCCCAAGGAAATAGAAGGCAAGATCATTAATTTTATATTCTGACCTAAATCTTCCCAGGGTGAAACATAACCAGAGGGAGGTAATAAATTAAATTTAACTGCAAAAAGATAAACTAAAAGTATACCAACCCAAAAACTGGGCATTGAAATTCCTCCAAGTGCCACTAAAGTGGAAGAATAATCAAAAACACTTCCTTTTTTTACTGCTGATATTATACCGGCAGGAATTGCAATAAGAATAGATATTAAAATTCCAAGTACAGCCAGTTCCATAGTTGCCGGTAGTTTCCGTAAAATAGTTTTTCCCACACTTCTATTATCTCTTACTGATTCACCTAAATCACCTTTTAGAACATCTCCTATCCAACTAAGATATTGAATATGAAGGGGTTGATCAAGCCCCAGTTTTGCCCTCAAAGAAGATAAGGCTTCTGGAGAAGCCTCCTGCCCAAGAATTAAAAGGGCAGGGTCTCCAGGAGTAAGGTGAATTAAGGAGAAGATGAGTATGGTTACTAAAAGTAACACCGGAATCATCATCATTAATCTCTGTAAAATATATCTACTCAATTTCTCCCCTCCTTTAGTTTTCTTGTTCTATCCAGACCTCTTCAAGACGTAATAAACCATCTGCATAAGGAGTAAATCCTTTAACTTTATCTTTAAAAGCTTTGATTTCCCTTGGATGGTAAACAAACATATAAGGTAAATCACGATCAAGATGAGTCATTAAGTCCTGGAATAATTCTTTTCTTTTTTCAGGGTCTGTAACTTTTCTAGTTTCATCTAAAATTTCATCAACTTTTTCATTTTCATAATTACTGTCATTTAAGCCTCCCTCAGTGTGGAAGAAGCGATAAGTATTACCATCTGGATCAAGTCTACCACTCCACCCGAGAAGAGCTGCCTGATAATTACCAGCAGTTAGACGATCAAGTAAAGTACCAAATTCAAGCAATTCTAATTCTATATCAATACCTACATTAGAAGCCATTGATTGAATTAATTGGGCTGTTTGTTTTGCAGTTGGATTAGGGGCTACCATCATTTTTAATTCATAACCATCTGGTTTACCAGCTTTATTTAAAAGTTTTTTAGCGGCTACTGGATCAACTTTTGATATTTCTCTATCTTCATTATGCATTGAAGTTCCAGGTGGAAATGGACTATCAGCAGGAATAGCTGCTTCCCCAAAAACAACTTTTACAACTGCTTCTTTATCAATACTTTTATTTAAAGCCTGGGCAAGTCGATTATCTTTTAAAGGCATTTGTGCTTTATTTACCCAGATACCCTGAAAGCCAAGACCACTGACCATACTTACTTCAATATCAGGATCTGATTTTAGCTTTCTAAGATCTTTTGGTGGTACTTCACCAATCATATCTAAGTCTCCATCTGTTAAATTAACAATTCTTACATTTCCATCTGGATATGGTTTATAAGTGACTTTATCTAGATATGGTAATCCTTCCTGCCAGTATTTATCAAATTTTTCGAGTTCAATTTTATCCTGGACTTCTCTTGTTACAAATTGGAATGGTCCGGTTCCTACTGGCTGGTTGGCAAAATCTTCTCCCAGTTCTTTTACAGCAGTAGGTGAAACCATCATTCCAGCTCTATCAGCAAGTGAAGCTAAAAAAGGTGTAAAAGGTTTTGAAAGTTCTACAGCAATTTTGTAATCACTTAAAACCTCAATATTTTCTATAAGGCTGAGTTCACTTTTTCGTGGTGATCCTAATTCATCATCTAACATTCTATTAAAATTAAATTTAACAGCTTCTGCATTAAATTTTGTGCCATCATGGAATTTAACACCTTCTCTTAATTCAAATACATAGCGAGTTCCATCATTTTCAATAGTCCAATCTTTTGCTAGACCGGGAACAAGATTCATATTGTTGTCTACTTCTACTAAAGTATCATATAAACTTTGAAAGACCTGTCTGTCTACTTTAGCAGTAGAGAGATGAGGATCAAGCATTGGAGGATCAGCTTCTAAACCAACTGTTAGCTCTCCACCACCTTTTTCTGCTGCAAGGCCAACACCACTAAAGACCAAGGTTGTCATTATTAATAGTAAAACAAGAATTTTTTTCATTAATTATCTACTCTCCTTTTCAATACTTTTAATTAATTTTTGTTTAGAGGTTCTTTTAATAAAAATGATAATTTTTTGCAGATCACCTCCTGAATGAGAATATATTTAATAAAAATTTAATGATTTAACAATTTAGCTAGTTAAACAACTGTATATTTAGTTTTACAGTATATCATCGAATTTTGTCGTTGTAAAGGGATTTATGGAAGTTGTCAATTTTTATAATTTTTTGATAAATGAGAAAATATTCATAGGTTTAATTTATTAAATAATAGAGAAATAATATTGTTATAAAAGGAGTTTTTGATGATATATAGAAGAAATATATAGAAGTAAAAAACGAGGAAGGGATATTATGAGTTGTCCATTTTGTAATATCAATCAAGATCAAATAGTTAAGAAAAATAAATTTGCCTTTGCAATCTATGATAAATATCCAGTTAATAGAGGTCATTTACTTATTATCTCTAAAGAACATATTAGAGATTATTTTACTGCAAGTACTGAAGTTAAAGAAGCTCTTTTTGATTTGATGGAAGAATGCAAAATATTTTTAGATAATAAATATAAGCCTGATGGTTTTAATATTGGTTTAAATTGCGGGAAAGAAGCTGGACAGACAATTATGCACCTTCACTTACATTTAATACCCAGATATGAAGGGGATATTGAAGATCCTACTGGTGGTGTAAGGGGAGTTATACCTGAAAAGAGAGTTTATTAAAAGGATGTGATTATTTATGGATGAAGTAGAAAAATATTATGATGAAGCTGCCAAAGAAGAATGGGATCGACTGGAACGTCATAAAGTTGAATTTGATATTACTAAAAGATATATGAATAAATATATTAAAAAGGAGTCTAAAATTTTGGATGTTGGGGGAGGACCGGGAAGATATGCTATCTTTTTAACTAAAAAGGACCATGAAGTTACTTTATTAGATCTTTCAAAAGAGAATGTAGAACTGGCTAAGAAAAAAGCTGAAGAAAATGACGTAGAGTTAGAAGATTATATTCATGGTAATGCTCTTAAACTTGAGGAAGAGGTAAAAGGAAAATTTGATACAGTTTTATGTATGGGGCCTTTATATCATTTAACTGATAAAGAAGAGCGAGAAAAAGTGATAAAACAGTGTTTAAAAAGATTAAAAAAAGGTGGAAAACTATTTGTTTCTTTTATTTCTACTTATGCCCCAGCAATTGATTTCATAAAAAAGAATCCTGAAGAATTAGCTAAATATAAAAGTGATTTTTTACTTAATTATTTAGAAGATGGTAAAAATCTTGTTAGTTCAGATAATCCAGGTTTTATAACAGCTTATTTTATTAACCCAGCTGAAATTGAATCTTTTATGAACAATTTTGACTTAAAAACAGAAGTGATTAGTGGAATAGAAGGTTTAACAGCTCAAAATGAAGAGAAAATAAATGAACTGTCTGAAGAGGCTTATGAAGAATGGCTTGATTTTATTTTTGAAACTTCAAAAGATCCTATGACCTGGGCCAGCTGTGAACATCTTTTATATATTGGAACTAAAAAATAGGAAAATGGCTGATTAGAAAGGAGATATTATGGGTGATTCCTTAGTTGTATTTGGAGAAAAGAGATCATATTTTGCCAAAAATTCAGATCGTGATACTGCTGAAAGGCAGCTAATCTGTATTTCAGAGAACCCCAAAGAAGATTTTTATAATAATCCTTTTGAAGAAAAAATAGAAAAATATATTGAAAATTCTTTTTCTACATTAAAAGAAATTTTTTCTGAATTTGATAATGAATATAAGGCTGTAATTTCAAAGCCAGTCTGGACCTGGGGAGCTGAAATGGGAGTTAATGAATATGGGGTTTCAATTGGAAATCAGGCAGTTTTTTCAAAAGAAGAGGTTCCTATTAAAGGTCTTTTAGGTATAGATATACTCCGCCTTGCCCTTCATAATTCTAAAACAGCAGAAGAAGCAATTAATTTTATTATAAAACTTATAGAAAATTATGGTCAGGGAGGCGATGGTGGTTATAAGCGAAGTTTAAAATATGATAACTCCTTTTTGATAAAAGATTTTACTAAGGCTTTCCTTTTAGAAAGTGCTGGGAAACATTGGGCAGTAAAACAAATTGAAGAATATGAAGCTGTATCTAATGCTTATATTATAAAAAGAGATTTTGATAAAATTGATAAAAAATCCAGTGAAGTTGATGATTTTAAAAATAAATATGAAAATAAATTGAAGACATATTTTGCTAAAGGCAATACTCGCAAAAATTTTGCTAATGATTATCTGGAAAAAAATGATTTTTATTTAGGTTCTATTATGAAATTGCTTCGTTCACATATAAGTAAGGAAAACAAGTTAAAAAGAGGAAGAAAATCTATTTGTATGCATTCAGCCTGGGCAGTTAAGTCAGAAACGACCGCTTCTATGATAGTGGAATATTTCGAAGATGATTTTATAATTTGGGTGACAGCCTCACCTAATCCCTGTGTTTCTCTTTATAAGCCTTTAATTATGAGTGAAGAAAGCAGTGGGTTTATAGAAAAATTTAAAGATAAATGTTCTGCACTGAGATTTGCCAATGATTGGCGAGAATTATCACATAGATTAATAGATGACTGGTCATTTTTTGCAAGAACTATTAGTGTATTGCGTGATAAAAAAGAAAAAGAAATAAAAGAAAATATGTATAGAGCCTTTTTGGATAATGAAGATAAAGTAGAGGTTTGTAATAAATCTTTAGAATTAGCTGAGGAGTTTCGTAAAGATATGTATAAATTATGGTAGGTGATATTATTAGAATTTTGATAGATGCAGATAGCTGTCCAGTAATAGATTTAACTGAAAAAATAGCAAAAAAATATGAGATTGAACTCCTAATTTTGGTAGATTATGACCATGAGTTAGATTCAAATTATGGTGATATAAAAAAGATGGATACAAAAAATCAATCAGTAGATATGGAGATTGTTAATAGGAGTCAGAATGGTGATATTGTAATAACTCAGGATTATGGACTGGCTGCTTTAGTACTTGGGGGAGGAGTTTATGTTCTTAATTTTTATGGAAAAGAATATACTGAAGATAATATAGATAATTTACTTATGAGGAGACATCATAATGCAAAGATGCGAAGGGCAGGCAAGAGACATCCATCTCATAGTAAAAGAACTCAAAAAGATGATGATAAATATAAAAATGGTTTAATCAGTCTTATAGAAAAAGTAAAAAAACAGCTAAATTAGATGGAGGAGATATGGTGACCTTGAAGCAAGATTTTTATAGACAGAATGCAATAACTGTAGCAAAAGATCTTATAGGAAAAAAGTTAGTGCGGAAAATAGGAGATAAAATTATAGTAACTAAAATAGTGGAAACTGAAGCTTATATGGGCCCGGAAGATAAGGCATCACATGCTTATGATAATAAGAGGAGCAAAAGAACTGAAACGATGTTTGCTGAAGGTGGGATAGCATATATTTACCTCATTTATGGGATGTATTATTGTCTTAATGTTGTTACTGAGAGCAAAGGGAAGCCAGAGGCTGTTTTGATTAGAGCAGTTGAGCCACTTTCTGGAATGAAAATTATAGAGAGTAATCGTGATATTAAGAGTAAGAAAAGAGAAGATTTAACAAATGGCCCTGGGAAGTTATGTCAGGCCCTTGAGATTGATAAAAGTTTGAATGGAGTTAATTTTTCTACTAATAAGGAATTATATATTGAAAAAGAAGAAGAAAATAATTTTGAAATAGGAAAAGGGAAAAGAGTTAATATTGATTATGCAGAAGAATATAAAGATAAATTATGGCGTTTTTATTTAAAAGGGAGTTCTTTTTTATCTAAGTAATTAAAATCTGTCATTTAGATAAAAGAATTTCCAGATATAATCATCTTTTTCCAATAAATTATCTTGATTTATTTTTAAAAAATGTAGTTTTTCCCCGGATTTTATTTCTTCCTTTAAGCTATCATTTCTAATTAATGTAAAAGATTCCTCGACCTTATAACCTTTTACAGAATGGTATTTATTAACATTATCATATATTTTTTTAGTTTGATTTTTATAATTAAATTCATTAGTATTTTTTATAAAATATAAATCATCATTTCTTTCTAATATAATTCCTCCTACTATTGAAACAGCTATTTTATAATTTTCTTTATTATAATATTCTCGTAATTCTTCGATTCTTTCATTTTTGAAAATAAATTTTACTTGCTGATTTTCTAGATAATAACCTCCATCTTTAAAGTAAAGCATAACAATTATATTATCTATATGTTTTAGCATTTCCTTTTCATAATAACCTCTATTTTCATTTTCAATTTTATCATCTAATAGTGCGGCAAAAGCATAAATTTCTTTATTTGAAAATTTCGAATCGAGGTAGTTTAAAATTTCAAGATATTTTTTAGAATTATCTTTTGTACCAAAAATTAATCCACTCCAGGTCAATAATAATTCCATCATAATTTAAGTCTAATTTCTCTAATTGCGAATAATTTGTATTAATTATTCCCTGATATTGATCATAAATTTCAAGGAAATTTTTACCACCAAAACTATCTAAAAACCAAAGATATATCTTTTTATTATCTTTTTTCAATTCATTTATAAAATAACGAAGATTTTCCTGGCTTGTCTTATAAAAAAAGGCATTCCCGCGCTCAAAAACTTTTCTGGCTCCAAGATGAATAATAATTTCATCATATTTTTTTAACTCTTGAAGTAGTTGCTTGACTTTAGTTTTATCTTTATTTCTAAAAATATCTATTATTTTTTGGTTATCAGCCAGAATAATTCCCTGGCTTTGAACTTTTTGACCACAAAAAACCAAGCTTGAGAAAATCAATATAAAAATTAATAAGCTAAAAGTTATATTTTTCATTTGTTAACTCTCCTTTATCTAGATAAATTAAAAAAGGAAAATGATTGATATTATAGAATAATTAAATATAAGAACACTTTCTATGTAGTATATTCTTTAAAATTTAAAAAATACCTTTAGAAAAACAATATTTTATTAGAAGGTGATATAGATGAAAAGAAAATATTTAGTATTGGCGATAATATTTATCTTTATATTTTCATTTTCGGTTCAGAGTGAAAATGTCAATTTGGAATATATTCAAGAATTAATAAATAATCAAAAAAGAGAAAAGGCTTTACATCTTTTAGAGGAAAACGATATATCAAATGATCCAGATCTAAGATTTTATGAGGCCTTACTATTAAGCTGGAAAGGTGAATATCAAAAATCAGAAGAAAAACTTTTGAGTTTAATAAAAAAATATCCAGCAAGATTTGATTTTTATGCTCAACTTGCCAAATTATATGAATGGATGGGTAAACCTTATAAAACACTTGAATATAGAGAAAAAGCTTATGAAAAAGCTAAAGGTACAAAATATGAAAAAGAATATTTAAATTTGTTGCAAACTGCAAGAGAAAAAATAAAACCGACTAATTTTGCTGAATTAGAATTTCTTTATGAAACTACTGATAGTGAAGGTATTATAGCAACTAATTTTCTTTTAGGACAGGAAAGACTTATTAGTAATAATATAAATGTTACAGGTTTAGCTGGTATTAATTATAAAAATAATAATTTCAACTATTTATTAAGAACAGAATTTGGATTAGATTCATTTAGTTTTTTAAAGAATCTTAGTTTTAAAAATTCTAATAACTTAACAATAGGTACTGATGTAAATAAATTTGATTTTTATAATAATTTAAATTATAAAATAAATGGTAAAAATAGTTTAGCTTTTAATTTAAATACTTTCAATGTTTTTTCAAGTGAAAATCCCAGAAATTATCAAAATATAAATCTAGAATATAAACATAAATGGGATAAATTAGTAGGAATTATAGGGATTACTGCCAGACATGAGAAATCTGATTTGATTTTGAATTTCTCTCAGGATATCGAGATTTATTATCCTCTAGATAAATATATATTTAATTTCAATATTAGTCGTTATGAAAATAATGAATATGTTTTTAGAGCAGGTATTGAGATGACAGATATTGAACTAAATTATAATTGGCTAGTTAAAAATTTAAATGGCTGGGTTAATAATAAAAATTCTGCTAAATTAGATTTAAGATTTGAGAATAAATAAAGTATAAAAACTGGTGGTGTATAAAAGCATGATTTCATTACTTTATTTTATTATATATTTTTTACTTTTTTTAGTTTTAGGTATTTTAGCATTTATTTTAATTTATCATTTTAAAGATATTATTCATGAAAAAAGATTAGAAAACAAAAGTGAAAAATGGCAAAAACCATTATCAAAATATTTAAATGATGAAATAACCCTAAAAACTATTTCTGAAAAATTACCTAGAGATTATCATTATTTATATGATTTTTTTAAACCTTATTTAAAAAACCTTGATGAAAAAGATTTTTACAAGTTAAAAATGCTTATTCAAAAAATAGAAATGGATGAATTTTATTTAAAAAAACTCAAAAAAGGAAATAGAAAAAAGAAAATAAAAGCGGCTGTATTTTTAGGAAAAATTAAAGAGAAGATGGCTTTACCTTTATTAAAAAGATATATTCATAAGGGTGATGAGCTAATAAGAAATGCCAGTATGTGGGCAATTGCTGAAATAGGTGAAATTAATCTTTATTCAGACGTATTAAAAGTGGTATTAAATAATACATCAATGACTTTTGAAGCTCTTACTGAATTATCCATTCATTTTGGAAGAGATATTTGCTTTACTGTAAAAGAATTACTGGAAGAATATTTAAGAGGAGAAAGAGAATTTGAAAAAGAATTTGGAATTAATGATCATGCTATAATAGCTCTTTTTATTGATGTTTTAGGTTATTACAGATTTAAAAGAAGTAAAGGTATATTAAAGAGAATTTTAACAGGAGATAAAAAATATTACAATGATGAAGTTTTGATTCATATTTTTAAAACATTAGTGAAGATAGAAGTCTCTCTTAATGTTGATTTGAATAAGTTTTTGGATCATTCGAATTGGGTTATTAGAAGTCAGACTGCTCGTTATGTAGGTAAAATCAAAGATGGTAATTATAGTGATGAGTTAATTAGTCTTTTGAATGATGAAAAATGGTGGGTTCGTTATTATGCTGCCGAAGCTTTATTTAAAATTGGAAAAAAAGATTTATTAAAAGAGATTTCAAAAACTGATCAAAAAAGAGCTGAAATTAGTAATTATGTTATAGATTTACACAATTAATAAAAATGTAAATAAGGATGGATATTATGGAAAAACTTTATTCTTCACTAATTTTCATTGACTATCTAGCAATATTTTATTTTTTTCTCGTAAATAGTGTTTATATAATATTAAATACTTATGCTTTTTTTTCTATTAGAAAACATTGGATAGCAAAAGAAATAGAAAACTTTGATAAAACTTTTAAAAGTGAATTTTATAAACCGGTGAGTATAATAATTCCAGCTTATAATGAAGAAGCAACTATTGTTGATAATGTAAAATCCATTCTTGCCTTAAAATATCCTGAATTTGAGGTTGTAGTGGTAAGTGATGGTTCAACAGACACCACTATTGATCGTTTAAAAGAAAATTTTAATTTAAAAAAATCAAGTAGAAGTTATGATGAAGAACTAGATACAGAAGAATTAATTGAAGTTTATGATTCAATAGACCATCCTAATTTAGTAGTAATAGATAAAGAAAATGGTGGGAAAGCTGATGCTTTAAATGCTGGAATAAATGCTTCCCAGTATCCATTGGTTTGTAATATAGATGCGGACACAGTTATAGATGATGAAGCTTTATTAAAAATTGTAGAACCTTTTGCAAGAGATTGGAGAATAATAGCTGCAGGTGGTTCAATTAGAATAGCAAATGATTGTAAAATAGAAGAGGGGCAGGTTACTAAAGTAAATCTTTCCAAAAAATCTATAGTTAAAATGCAGGTTGTTGAGTATTTGCGTGCTTTTTTATTTGGTAGAGTTGGCTGGGCTGCTATTAATAGTTTACTTATTATTTCTGGAGCTTTTGGAGTTTTTAGAAAAAAACATGTAATTGATGCTGGTGGATACAGTACAAAAACTGTTGGTGAAGATATGGAATTAGTTTTAAAATTAAATCGTAAAATAAAAAATAAAGATAGAGATTATAGAGTATTATTTTTTGCAGATCCAGTTTGCTGGACTCAGGCTCCGGAAGATTTGGAAACATTAGGAAATCAGAGGAGTAGATGGCAGAGAGGCTTAGGTCAGAGTCTACTTTTAAATAAAGAACTGTTTTTTAATAAAGATTATGGGTTGTTAGGACTATTAGCTTATCCCTTTTACTTTTTTGTTGAGTTTTTAGGACCAATTATTGAAGCTATAGGTTACATTTCTATGTTTTTCACAATAGTTTTATTCAGTGGTATTTCAGAAGTTGTAATCCTATTTTTTATAACAGCTATTTTAATGGGGGTTTTCTTATCGACCCTTTCTCTTTTCTTTGAAGTGATGACTTTTCATAAATATAAAAAACTAGGAGAAATTCTAAATTTATTTTTATTTAGTGTATTAGAAAGTTTTGGCTACAAACAGCTCCATACCTGGTGGAGATTACGAGGCATCTTTGAATTAATAAGAAAGAATGAAAGCTGGGGTAAACAGAATAGAAAAACTTTTAACTCTGAAGAATAAATGAATTAAAAAGTGGTGATTACTATTAATATTTTAATTGTAGATGATGATAAAGATATTAGATTACTTTTGTCAACTTATTTAGAAAAAGAAGGCTATAAACAAGTATTTTTTGCGAAAAATGCTAAAGAAACTTATAAAAAATTAGGAATAGTCGATTTTCATAAATCAAAAAAAATTGATTTAATAATACTGGATATTATTTTGGGTAATGAAAATGGGATAGAGATCTGTAAAATCATAAAAGATAGTGAAGAATACAAAGATGTGCCTATAATTATGATAACTGCCAAAAAGGAAAAAGATTATTTAAAGAATGCTTTTGCGGCAGGAGCACATGATTATATAGAAAAACCAATCAATAAAATTGAATTTTTAGCAAGAATAAAAGCTGCTTTAAGATTGAGAGAAGAAATGAAAAAAAGAAAAGCGAGAGAAAAGGAATTACTAAAAACATCTAAAAAGTTAAAAAAAGCTAATAAAAAATTGGAAAAAATGGCTTCTATGGATGGTTTAACAGGTCTTGCTAATAGAAGATTATTTGATGAAATTCTAGAAAAAGAGATGCGCAGAGCTAAAAGAAAAGATACAGTCATTTCTTTAATAATGGCTGATATTGATAATTTTAAAGATTATAATGATAATTATGGACATCAGGCTGGTGATGAGTGTCTTAAAAACATTGCAAAAGCAATAGAAGATACTACAAATAGGCCAGCAGATTTAGCTGCACGTTATGGTGGAGAAGAATTTTCTATAATTTTACCTAATACTGATAATAAAGGGGCTATTAAAGTAGCAGAAAAAATAAGGGAAAATATTATCTCTCTTGAAATAGAACATGAAAAATCTGAAGTGGCAGATTTTGTTACCCTAAGTCTGGGAGTTAATAGTAGTAAAATCAATGGTGAAGTAGTTCAAAAAAGAATAGAAGAATTTATTGAAAAAGCAGATAAAGCTTTATATCAAGCCAAAGAAAATGGTAGAAATATGGTTATTTCTAATAAATTTTACCGGAGGAGATCAGATGAAAAATAAAAAGATTGAAATTGATAAAGATCTTAAACCTATAATTCCGCAGTTTTTGGAAAACAGAAAAAATGATATAAAAGAAATTAAAAGTTATCTTAAAGAAGAAAACTATAAAGAAATTGAAATAATAGGTCACAGTATGAAAGGTTCAGGTGGGGGTTATGGATTTGAAGAAATAACTAAAATTGGTGAATTAATAGAAAAGGCTGCTAAAGCTGAAGATAAAGAAAAAATAATTAAACAAATTGAGAAATTAAGTACATACTTAAAAGAAATAGAAATAGTTTATATATAGAGGGAGGTACTGATTTTGACAAGTTTTAATTTGGAAAAAGAATATGAGATAGTTTTTAATAATACTCAGGATGCACTTTTTATTGTTAAAGTAACTGAAGACAAAAATTTTAGATTTTTGAAATTAAACCCTACTCATGAGAATTTAACAGGATTAAAAACCGAAAAGATAAAAGGAAAAACTCCTGAAGAAGTTCTTGGAAAAGAAGCTGGTAAAGTGGTAGCTAATAAATATAGAAAGTGTTTAGAAAAAAAAGATACATTTAGTTATGAAGAAGTTTTAGATCTCCCAAGTGGCAAAAAATATTGGGCTACTAAACTCAGTCCAGTTATAGAAGATGGAGAAGTAACCCATATAGTGGGAAGTAGTAGAAATATAACTAAAAGAAAGAAATTACAAAAACAAAAAGATGAAATAAATGAAAGATATAAATTAGCCACAAATGTAGGTGGTATAGGTGTCTGGAAACTTTTTTTGGAAAATAATGAACTAATTTGGGATAGGGAAATGAAAAATATATATGGTTTTTCTCATAAAAAAAATGATATAGAGTATGAAGACTGGGTGCATTCTATTCATCCTGAAGATAGAGAAAGAGTTAATAAAGATTTTAATAAAGCAGTAGAAAACAAGGGGAAATTTAACAATGAATTTAAAATTGAAACTTCTAAAGGCGAAGTTAAGTATATTCGAGCTTTTGGACAAGTAGTAACTGATAATAAAGGTAAACCAGTTCAAGTTATAGGAGTAAATTATGATATTACAGAGCGGAAACTATATGAGAAAAGGTATAAAACTCTTTTTGATGAGTCACTTTTTGGAGTAGCATTAATCGATCCCAAAACAGCTCAAGCTGTTGAGTTCAATGAAACTCTTTGTAATATGATGGGTTATAATCGTGAAGAATTTGCTGACCTTTCTATCAGTGATTATGAAGCAAAAGAAAATGAAGAAGAGATTAAAAAAAGAGTAGGAAGAATGTTAAAAGGATCTAAAGAAAAGTTTGAGACAAAACACAGAAAAAAAGATGGAACTATAATTGATGTTTTAATAAAAGCCAGTATGGTAATTCTTAATGGAGAGAAATATATACATGTTATGTATATGGATATTACAGAAAGAAAAAGAGCTTTAGATAAGTTAGAAGAATATTCTAAAGAGATGGAAATAAAAAACATGGAATTAGAACAGGCTAAAAGAAAAGCTCAGGAGGCTTCTAAGACTAAATCAGAGTTTTTAGCAAATATGAGTCATGAAATTAGAACACCAATGAATTCAATTATAGGTATGGCTGATCTTTTATTAGAAACTGATTTAAATCAGGATCAAAAAGAATATATAGAGATTTTAGCAAATGCAGGTGAAAATTTGTTAAATATTATTAATGATATACTCGATATTTCAAAAATAGAAGCTGGAAAAATCGAACTTGAAAAAGAGGACTTTAATCTTTATCAAATCCTAGAAAATGTAGCTGAAATGATGTCTGTGAGAGCATTTAAAAAAGGACTTGAATTTCCATTACGAATAGCTCCCAATGTACCTACTTGCTTAAAAGGTGATTCTTCGAGACTTAGACAGATATTAATTAACTTTATAGGGAATGCAATTAAATTTACTGATGAAGGACAGGTTGTTATTGAAGTGGAATTAGAGCAATATACTAAAGTTGAAGGAAAAGAAGGAGTAGAATTAGCATTTCATGTTATAGACACAGGAATAGGTATAGAAAAAGAAAAACAGAAAAAAATATTTTCTAGTTTTTCTCAGGCTGATTCATCCAGTACTCGCAAATATGGAGGGACAGGTTTGGGTTTAAGTATTTCCAAACAATTAGTAGAAATGATGGGTGGAAATATTGAACTGGAAAGTTCTCCAGGTGAAGGGAGTACATTTTCTTTTACGGCTCTTTTCCCTCTTTCAGATAAGAAAATAGAAAATAGTATATTAGATAATAAATTTGAGATATTAGAAGATTTAAGTATATTAGCTATTGATGATAATGAAACTAATTTATTTATTTTAGAAGAAATGTTTGATGATAAGGGAGCTCAAATAACAAGTGCCCAAGAACTTGATATGGCAGACAAATTTATTGAAAAAAGCATAAAAAATAATTCTACTTATGATTTAATTCTTCTAGATAATTTTATGCCTAAAAAAAACGGATATGAATTTGCACGAGAAATAGAAAATAAATATGATTTAAAAGATACTATTATTATTATGCTTTCTTCTGATTTTAAAAATCAAAACATAGAAGATGAAGCTATTGATTATTTTATGAGAAAACCAATCCGTAAAACTAAATTATTTTCTCTTATTAATAAAATATTAGAAAAAAGAGAAGATATAAAAACAAAAGAAAATAAGAAAATGAGTGAAATTGAAAGTGAAAAAAGAGTAAAAATGGAAAATAAAGATAAGAAAAAATTTGATAAAATTTTAGTTGCTGAAGATAATCAGGATAATCAAATTTTAATTAAATTGTATTTAAATAAAGAAGGATATGATTTTGATTTAGTTGAAAATGGAAAAGAAGTAGTAGATAAATACAAAAAAGGTAAATATAGTCTTATACTTATGGATATTCAAATGCCCAAAATGGATGGCTATGAAGCTACTTCAATTATTAGAAATTGGGAAATAGAAAAAGATAAAAAAGAAATTCCTATAGTTGCTTTAACAGCCTATGCTTTAGATTCAGATAAAGATAAAATTCTTTCTTCAGGGTTTAATGATCATTTAGGAAAACCAATCAAAAAAGATAATTTATTTGAACTGATTGAAAAGTATATTTAATTATTTGTAAATGAATGAGGTGCTAATAATATGCCCGAGGATCAAATAGCTATTGTAACAGAACATGCTAATACAGTTGATTTTTTATATAAAGATTTAAAAAATCTTTTTAGTGATCATCTGAAGGTAAATGGTTATTGTTTTGAAAGAAATAATGTCCCTTCTTTGATAAAAGCAAGATTAGTTTTAATAGCTGATACTTCAAGTTTTGAAAGAGTAAATAATTGTGTAGAGGACGGAACAGAAATAATTGTTATAAATAGAACCCTGACTAAAAAAGGTCTTGATAAATTATTAGAGTTAGAAGATGGGACCAGAGCAATGTTAGTTAATCCTTCAATTAATACTGCAGTAAATACTGTTTCTACAATTTATAAATTAGGAGTACGCCATATTAATTTAACTCCAGTTTATCCAGAAATGGAAGAAAAACCGGAATTAGATATAGCAATAACTCCTGGAGAGAGTGCTTTGGTTCCGGATTATGTAGAAAAAATAATTGATATTGGAGATAGGGTTCTTGATATTAGTACAATAATGGATATAATAATTAGGTTTGATCTAAATCATATTTTAGATACTCCAGATTTCAGAAAATATATGGATAAAATTGTTCCTTCCAGTTTTGGATTAGAAAAATTAATGGGAAAAACTGATAGATTGGAGAGTCAGTTAGAAATAGTTTTGAATCTACTTGATGTCGGTCTTATTAGTACTAATTCAGCTGGAGTAGTAAATGCCATTAATGAAAAAGCAGAAAGAATTTTAGGTTTTAATAAAAGTGAGATTTTAGGTAAAAAAGCTGAAAAATATATAGATGAAATTCCTTTTCAAGAAACATTAAGGGAAGGTAAAAAAATAAGTGGTGAGATAGTAAAAATTAATGGCTGGGATGTAGTTTTAACTATGCAGCCTATAAAAAAATATAATACTACTTATGGAACCATTGCCATTGTAAAAAAATATATAAATACTGAAAAAAATCAACAAAAATTAAGAGCTCAATTGATAGATAAAGGACATGTGGCAGAATATATTTTTGCAGATATAGTTGGAGATAGTGAAAAAATAAAAGATGCCAAAAATATTGCTAAAAGAATGGCAAAATCTAATTCTACTATTCTATTAATTGGAGAAAGTGGTACGGGAAAAGAACTTTTTGCTCAGGCTATTCATAATGCTTCTCAGAGAAAAAACTTTCAATTTGTAGCTGTTAATTGTGCTGCGCTTCCTGAAAATCTTCTGGAAAGTGAATTGTTTGGTTATGAAAAAGGGGCTTTTACTGGAGCTGATAGTTCTAAACCAGGACTTTTTGAACTTGCTCATAATGGTACTTTGTTTCTTGATGAGATTAGTGAGATATCTCCTAAATTACAAACAAGACTTCTTAGAGTTTTGGAGGAAAGAGAAGTAATGCGGGTTGGTGGAGAGAGAGTAATAAATGTAGATGTCAGGATAATTACTGCATCTAATAAAAATTTGAAAAAATTAGTAGAAGAAAATGATTTTAGAAGAGACCTTTACTATCGTCTTAGTGTTTTACCATTAAAAATACCTTCCTTAAATGAACGTAAAGAAGATATTATCCCACTTATTGAAAGTTTAAAAAATGAACTTAATGCCCAATTTGAATTATCAAAAAAAGCACTTGAAGTTTTCTTTGAACATAATTGGGAAGGTAATGTTAGAGAATTGAGAAATTATATTGAGTATTTTTCAAATTTAGATAAAGATGTTATTAAAATCGAAAATTTCCCTTTTACTTTAACTGAAAGTCATAATTTTGAAAAAGAGTTATTAAATGATGAAAAAAAAGAGCTGATAACTGAATTTGGTAATGAAGTTGCAGATAAATTTGATGATTATATTTTTATTTTAGAAGAATTAAATAGAAGGTTTGAAAATAAAGAAAGAGCTGGGCGTAGAAGTCTGGCTGATGCTGCTAAAAAGGCTAATGTTTATCTTTCAGAAATGGAAGTCAGGAATATTTTGCAAAAATTAGCTGATTATGATTTTGTGAAAATAGGTAGAGGAAGACAGGGAACTAAAATAACTGAATTGGGAAAAGAAGCTATCCGATATTTTAAAAACGGCAATTAATTGTGTTAATGGTAGAGGAATATCACCCCATTTAACCAATTGCTATGTAAAAAATGAGATATAAATTTTGGTTTAATTAGATAATACCCTTTAATTAGGGTATTTTTTTTATTTTATAGATCTGGAATAATTTATGCTTTAATATATTATCAGAATGAATAAAAGGAAGGGGCGATAAAATGAGACCTTTGATTGGAATTACAAGTTATTTTGTTTCAGGTGAAGAATTAGGAGATTTTCAGGAAAGACCAAGAGGTGCTACAGGCCAGGATATGGCTATGTCAACTATGGATTATGCAAGAGGAGTAGAAAAAGGTGGAGGTATTCCAGTAAATATTCCAGTTATTAATGAAGAAGATTATATAGAAAAAATAGCAGATAAGTGTGATGGATTGTTGTTTAGTGGTGGTCCGGATATAAGTCCCTATCTTTATGATAAAGATCCTGATAGTCAGTGTGGAAAAGTTGTACCTGCTAGAGATGAATTTGAGTTGAAACTATTGAAAAAAGCAGTAGAAAAGGAAAAACCAGTACTGGGGATTTGTAGAGGTGCTCAACTTATAAATATTTATTATAATGGAACACTTAAACAACATATTGATGATCATCGTGATGAGTTAAAGCATCATGCATTAACTAAATTTCCGAGATGGTATAAAGCTCATGAAGTAGAAATTGAAAAGGACTCACACATTGCCAAAGCTTATAATGAAGAAAAATTAAAGACTAATAGTTTACATCATCAAGCAATTGAGGAGGTGGGAAATGAATTAGCAGTAACTGCAAGGGCTTCAGATGGTATTGTTGAAGGAGTTGAAGATAAGAATAAAGACTTTTTAGTGGGAATTCAATGGCATCCAGAAATGATGTATTTTAAACATAAGGAACAACTTAAGATATTTGAATATTTTACTAATAAAGTAGAAGAATTAAACTAATAATATTTATTATAGAGGAGGCGAGTATTATGGAAGAAGCAGTTCATTATGGAATTTTATCAATATTACCTGCAATTATAGCTCTTGGTCTGGCTATCTGGACAAAAAGAGTTATTGAATCATTGCTGGCCGGTATTTTATCAGCATCATTAATTATTGATACTGCTACTGAGGGTTTTACTCATGCAATTTTATATGCTATCCCTAATCTGTTTAGTAAAATTGTAGGACATCCTGCTGATTCTGAAGCAGGACTTGAGGGAATAGGTATTTTGAGTGGTACTAGTTTACCTAAGATTTTTATAGTAGTTTTATTACTTGGAGCATTTATTAAATTACTTGATAAATCAGGTGGAGCAATGGCTTTTGGAGATTGGTTAACAGAAAAAGTTAAAGGAGAAAAAGGTGCTCAAACAGCTACTGGAGTTATGGGAAGTTTATTATTTACCAGTGCTTATTTCAGTTCACTTGCAACTGGTGCTGTTTTTAGACCTATTTATGATAAATTAAAAATTTCAAGAGAAAAGTTAGCTTTTATACTTGACTCAACTTCTGCCCCGATCAATACTCTTGTACCAGTTTCTGGCTGGGTAGCCTATATGACAGTTCTTATGGAAGAAAACATCCCCAGTGTTGAAAATGGGATTGTAGGTTTGTTTAAAACTATTCCTTATAATTTCTATAATATCTTTATGCTTGTTTTTGTCTTTTTGATAGCTAATAAGGTTATAAAAGATTATGGTCCTATGAAAAAGGCGGAGAAAAAGGCTAAAAAAGGAGAAGTTGATTATTCAGAATTTGAAACTGGATCTACTGAAGAGGCCAAAGATGGTACAGTAGCTGATATGGTCTGGCCGCTTGGTGTTTCAATAATAACCTTAGTGGTTCTTGGTCTTTGGAACTTTACTTTAGCGAGTGTTCCATTTTTTAAAGGTTTAGGTGTAAGTAGTATACCATTAGGAAGTAGAGATATTCTCATTTTAAGCTTTTCACTTGGATTAATTGTAGCCTTTATCAAATATGTTTCAAGTGGATTAATGAAAGCTGATGAGTTTTTAGATATAGCTGAAGATGGTACAAAATCAGCTATTATAGGTGGTATGATTATTGTTTTAGCTGTTACACTCGGTGGTCTTCTACAGGCAGATGCTCCTGAAGGACTTGGTGCAGCAAAATATGTTGAAAGTTTAGTAGCTGGTAATATTGCTCCATCTATTTTACCTATGGCCGTATTTATTATTGGTGCTTTTATGGGCTTTTCTATGGGAACTTCTTTTGGCGTTTGGGCTATTATGATGCCAATTGCCCTTCCTATAGTTTTATCTACAGGTGGTAATCCATTCTTAGCTGCAGCTGCTGTTCTTTCCGGAGGTACTTTTGGTGATCACTGCTCACCTATTTCTGATACAACAATTATGTCTTCAATTGGTGCTGGTTGTGATCATATAAAACATGTTAATACTCAGTTACCTTATGCATTAACTGTAGCCAGTGTTTCAGCAGTAGCTTTCTTAATAGCTGGATTATTGTAAAATAAAAAACAATAAGAACCTGCTTAAAAATATAGTTCTTGAAAATAACGGATATATATGATAAATTTAGGAGTGTAGTAAAATAAAAATCAAATAGATTAATTCAATAATGGTTTCAGATAGTTTAATTCTGAATTAAAAAGGAAAACGGTGAGAAGCCGTTGCTGTAGTCGCAGCTGTAACCAGTATTATTGAATATCTTCACTGCCTTGAGTGGGAAGGAGATATTTTTAATTTGCTGGGAGCCAGAAGACTTGCCATTATTGTTTACCTCGTTATTCTCCGGCTTAGAGAAGCGAAGGTGAGCTGTATATTTGTTGGTTTGAAACTTTAGCAGTATTTTTATCTTTTATTAGAAGTTTTATCCAACCTATATTTATTAGAATTTAAAGCTGCCTTCCCTTTGTCGGGAGGCAGCTTTTTTTGTTGTGTGTCTCGTAAATTACATTGATAATAGGTGGAAGTCCTATCTGTGCTAAAACATGGAGATAAGGTTGAGATATTGTGGCACTCACAGACGAAAAGGGTGAGAAACGGAGAAAACAAACGTCAGCCTAAGTCTAAATATAGTATATGAAATTCAACAGTGGCAGGGTGTTCACTGTGAAGTGGAATCTGAAGAGCCTGAGACGTACTGTTAGTCTGAAACATTATGTGAACCAGAGGTGGCATTTAGTTTTGATGACCCGCCATCAAAACGGGGAAATTCAAAGTTAACTTGTAACCATGAATGCATGTTAAACAATTAGGTGTGATTAGGGTTAGAATGACAGTAAAGCAATGTGATTGACCTACATCATCGAAACTTAAAACAATACAGAAGTGGTAAACTAGATTAAGAGTAGTTTAAACTCTGATAATATCAGTAGGTTCTAGTTGGTAGTGGAAAAGGAAATAAATAACCTTAGAACATGGTAGGCTGGAAATACTACTACCTCAGTAATGATAAATCAAAGGGTGCGATTGGTGAAAGCCTAAAACGTGGTTGATATTATTATGAATATAAGGGTCTAGTAAGCTGGACTGTAGAGTGGAAAGTTGGTAAGTTGTGAAGTAAAAAATGGTGAGATAGATAAAAGAAAGAACATATTATACGCTTAAAGATAGAATAGTAACAAAAGACAATATGCATAAGGCCTCGATAGAGGTAATCAAGAATGGTGGGAGTGCAGGAATAGATAATATAAACATTTCAGATTTTAATAAAAACTACAAAACTTACATGAGGGAACTATATAGAGAATTTAAAGAAGATAGATATACTCCTAAACCAGTACTTAGAGTATTCATACCAAAAGGTGATGGAAGAAAAAGATCTTTAGGAATACCTACAGTGAAAGATAGAATAGCTCAGGCAACCCTTAAAAGAATACTTGAACCGATATTTGAAAAAGTATTTTGTGATTGCTCCTATGGATTCAGACCAGGAAGATCACAGATGGATGTAATAGAAAAGGTAGAAGAATATCACGAACAAGGATATAAAGTGGTTCGTTTTGCAGATGATTTTGTAGTAATGGCAAAATCTACAACTATGTTGACATAGCAGCGATGACTTTCCTTGAGATGGGGCAACGATGTATGGAAAGCTGTATACGGGAGAATCGTACGTGGAGTTTGACGAGGGGTCCCAGCAGAAATGCTGGTCCTACTCTATTGAATATAAGTTTTAATTATAAAAAGGTGATTTTAGCAAGGATAAAGAAAAAGAATAATATGGGAAAAGAAGGGGCGGGATTAGATGCAAATAAAATTTGTAAAAAAGAGAAGTGGAGAAAAGGTTAAATTTAAAAAAGAAAAAATAGAAAATGCTGTATTAAAGGCAGCCAGAGCAGTTGAGGTAGAAAGTGAGATTATAGAAAAAGAGATTACGAGAGAAGTAATTTCATATTTAGAAATATTTTATAAAAGTGGAGGAGTACCTGAAGTTGAACAAATACAGGATTTAGTTGAGAAAGTTCTAATTGAAAAAGGTTATGCAGAAGTAGCAAAAGCATATATCTTATACAGGGAGCAGCATAAAAAAATTAGAGATACTAAAAACTTATTTGATGATGCCATAAATAAAATGGATGAATATCTTTCCAGAACTAATTGGAAGGTTAATGAAAATAGTAATATGGGCTATTCACTGCAAGGGTTAAATAACTTTATTTCTTCTGAGATAACTTCTCAGTACTGGTTACAGGAAATTTATCCAAAAAAGATAAGAGAGAAACATAAAAATGGAGATTTTCATATTCATGATTTAGGAAATTTAAGTGTTTATTGTTGTGGCTGGGATTTACAGGATTTACTCTTAAAAGGTTTTGGAGGTGTTAAAAGCAAAGTTGAAAGTAAACCTCCTAAACATTTTAAAGCTGCTTTAGGTCAGATAGTTAATTTTTTCTATACTCTGCAGGGAGAAGCTGCAGGTGCTCAGGCCTTTTCCAATTTTGATACATATTTAGCGCCATTTATTAGATATGATGACCTTTCTTATAAAGAGGTTAAACAGGCTATACAAGAATTTATGTTTAACATAAATGTTCCTACAAGGGTTGGATTTCAGACTCCTTTTACAAATATTACCATGGATTTAGAAGTACCTAAATTTATGAAAGATGATCCTGTAATTATTGGTGGTGAATTTAAAGGAGAAAGTTATAAAGAGTTTCAAGAAGAAATGGATCTATTAAATAGAGCTTTTGCAGAAGTTATGATATCTGGTGATGCAAAAGGAAGAATGTTTTCCTTTCCAATTCCAACTTATAATATAACTGAAGATTTTGAGTGGGGTAATCCTGATCTTGATCCTGTCTGGGAAATGACAGCTAAATATGGAATTCCATATTTTTCTAATTTTGTCAATTCAGATATGGACCCTGAAGATGCTCGCTCGATGTGTCTTCATCCTGAAGAAACGATTTTAATTAAAGAAGACAATAAAATATCTAAGTATACAATG
>JBNJDK010000017.1:0-28350 GCA_051744805.1 Bacillota bacterium | reverse complement strand
TAGATAATATCCAGGAACTTACTGATGAATATATTGAAAAAATTGATAAATTATTAGAAAGAAAGAAAGACGAAATTATGGAGGTTTAAGTGAAAAATATTTTTGATGAGTATTTAGGTGAATATTTTAATAAAAGTAAAGTTGAACTTTTAAATAAGGGCTATGAACTTGAAGATGAAGAAGTTAAACCATATGAAGATATGGAGCCATCTGGCCAAAAACGAGTTATAGATATTCGGATGATGAATAATAATAAATTGAAAATAATATGGAGTTATGAAGATTACAATTAAAATCCCCCTCAGTTGAGGGGGTACTTAGTTTAAATATATAGGAGGAAAAGCAATGGTTATTCCAAAACATGTTGCTATAATTATGGATGGTAATGGAAGATGGGCTCAAAACAAGGGTTTGCCACGAAGAAAGGGTCATCAAGAAGGAGTAAATACCTTAAAAAAAATTGCTAAAAAAGCAGGTGAAATGGGGATAGATTTTTTAACTGTCTATGCTTTTTCTACTGAAAATTGGAAACGTCCTAAAAAAGAAGTAAATTTTTTATTTAATCTTTTTGAAAATACCATCAAAAATGAACTAGATGAACTAAAAAAAAATAATGTCCACATCAATGTAATTGGACGTAAAAAATCTTTACCATCTAACTTAATAAAACAAATCGATTATCTTGAAAAAAAGACTGCCAAAGAAGAAGATCTAGTTTTAAATATTGCATTTAATTATGGAGGTAGAGCTGAAATTGTAGATTCAACAAAAAAAATTATTACTAAAAAAATAAAATCTAATGAGTTAGATGAAAAGAAGTTTTCTTCTAATCTCTATTTGAGTAATATACCAGATGTAGAACTTTTAATTAGAACTGGTGGAGAAAAAAGATTAAGTAATTTTTTACTCTGGGAATTAGCTTATGCTGAACTATATTTTACTGATATATTTTGGCCTGACTTTTCCGAAGAAGATTTAAAAGATGCTTTAAAGGAGTTTAATCAAAGAAATAGAAGATTTGGATCTTTAAATAAAGATGGTGATTATGATGCTTTTTAAGAGGATAATAAGTGCAATAATTATATTTTTAATAATATCATTATTTATATTTTTAGGCGCATTTCCATTTTTTATATTTGTAGCAGTATTAAGTATTTTAGCTACTAAGGAATATATTAATCTTTTACCTTCCGAATTTAAAAAAAATAAATGGATTTTAATTATTTTAAATTTAATAATAATTTGTTTTACTTATTTAATTAATGGCAATTTTATAAATTTATCTACTGGATTTTTTATTGCATTAATATTTTTTATACTGGTAAGTTATCATATTTTAATTAACAGTTATCACAAGATTATATATAATATGGGTATAAATTTACTTGGCATTCTCTATATTGGAGGAGGAATGTCAGTTTTTATACTTTTAAGAAATATTGACATTTCGTCATTTCATGAAACAATTCCTTTATGGTTAGCCTTGATTTCTACCTGGACTACTGATATTGGAGCATTTTTTACAGGGAAATATTATGGAAAAAGACAACTTGCTAGTAAAATAAGTCCAAATAAAACCATTGAAGGTGCACTAGGTGGTATTATATTTAACTTTATTATTATAGTTATTTTTGTAACTTATTTCAATATATTTTCATTTAATTGGATATTATACGGATTATTAAGTGCTATTTTTGCTATTTTAGGTGATTTGTTTGAATCAAGTATAAAAAGAGATATGAATATAAAAGATACAGGTAATTTAATTCCCGGTCATGGTGGAATTTTAGATCGTTTTGATAGTTTGATTTTTACAGGAGTTTTTACATATTATTTTATTTTATTTTTATTTTAAAAGAAGGAAAAAGAGGTTTTTATTATGGAGGACTGGATAAAAAAATATTTAATTTTAATTGGATTATTAATAATATCTATTTTCATTTTCAAATATATTTTGATATATTTAACTCCTTTTATTTTAGCTGTTGTTTTTGCCAGTCTAATTGATCCAATAGTTAATTGGCTAGAAAAGAACACATTTTTAAATAGAGGATTTAGTGTAATAGTTGTTTTGGCATTATCTGTTGCTATAATTATAACCTTTATATTATTTGGAATATCACAATCTTATCTTGAACTAAATAGAGCTTTAAAAAATCTTCCAGATTATAGTACCTTAAATAATAGATTTCAGTGGTTTTTTCAAGAAAATAATCAAATAACTAATATAATTGAAGAACTGGAAATTTCTCAACCTATTAAAAATATTTTAAGTTCTAATTTGGAAATGATTTATGAAAGTATAAAAAATGGTTTAATTAGTTTTATTAATACTATTTTATCATATCTTAGTAAGTTACCAATGTTTTTCACAATTTTATTTTTGAGTTTTATTGCTACTTTTTTTATAAGTAGAGATAAACAAAAATTAAACAAATATTTTTTAAATATATTTCCTGAAAAATGGAAAGGACAGGCTGAAAAAGTTAGAATAGAGCTAATTAATTCTGCAATTGGTTTTATTAGAGCTCAATTAATTTTGATTAGTATAACTGGTATAATAAGTTTTATTGGTTTAGTCATTATAGGAAGTCAGTATTCTCTCGTGATGGCTATTTCTGCAGCTTTACTTGATCTTATACCAATTATAGGACCTGCCTTGATGTTTTATCCAATGATAATATATAATATTATATTAGGTAATATAGGTAGAGCAATTGGTTTATTTATATTACATACTTTAATTGCTGGAGTTAGATCTGGTTCTGAAGGAAAAATCGTTGGCGAAAGTTTGGGAGTTTATCCATTATCTACAATGATAGCTTTATATGCTGGATTTAGAATAATGGGATTAATTGGTTTTATTATAGGTCCTGGCGTTTTAATTTTATTAAAAGCTATTATTCAAGCTGATTTAATAAATATTGGTGAGGAGTGAAAAACTGAATGAAAAAAATTTCTATTTTAGGATCAACCGGATCGGTCGGGACACAAACTCTTGAAGTGATAGATTTTTTATCTGATAAATGGGAAGTTATAGGGCTTTCAGCTTATAGTAATATTGAATTATTAGAAAAACAAATAAAGAAATTCAATCCTAATTATGCTGTAGTAATTGATACTAAATCTGCTAAACTATTAAAAAATAAGCTTTCTAACTATTCAACTAAAATTTTGGAAGGTACAGAAGGGTTAGAAAAAATTGCAGCTCTCCCTGAATTGGATTTAGTGCTTAATAGTATTGTAGGAGCTGCCGGTTTAAAGCCTTCTTTAACTGCTTTAGAAGCCGGTCATGAATTAGGGTTAGCCAATAAAGAGAGTTTAGTTATTGGGGGACATTTAATTTCTGAAATTATAGAAAATAATAATTCATTTATTCTTCCCGTAGATAGTGAACATAGTGCTATTTTTCATCTATTAGAAAATAAAGAAGACAAAGAAATAAAAAATATTTTATTAACTGCTTCTGGTGGACCATTTTTTAATAAAAATAGAAAAGAACTGAATAATGTTACAGTTGAAAAAGCACTTGACCACCCTAATTGGGATATGGGTAATAAAATTACTATTGATTCTGCTACAATGATGAATAAAGGTTTAGAAGTTATTGAAGCTCACTGGCTCTTTGATATGGATTATGATAATATAAAAGTAGTTGTTCATCCTGAAAGTATAATTCATTCTATGGTAGAATTTTGTGATAAAACAATTACTGCTGAGCTTGGAGTTCCTGATATGAAAACCCCTATTCAGAGTGTATTGACTTATCCTGATAAAATAAAAAGTAATGTGGAATCATTAAATTTATTTGAAGTAGGGCAATTAAACTTCAAAAGGCCTGATTTTAAGAAATTCCCTAATTTGAAATTAGCCTATGAAGCAGGAAAAAAAGGTGGCAGTATGCCTACAGTTTTAAATGCTGCCAATGAAGTAGCTGTTAGTTTATTTTTAAATAAAAAAATATCTTTTTTAGAAATTTCTAATATTATAGAAAAAATTCTTGAAAAACATAAAAAAGTGGATTTTCCAACTTTTGAAGAAATAATGGCGATAGATAACTGGGCCAGAAAGACAGTTGAGGAGGAAACCAAATAATGTTTGTCACAATAATTAGTTTTATTTTTGTTTTAGGAGTATTAATACTTGTTCATGAGTTTGGTCATTTTATAACAGCAAAAAAAATTGGAATCAGAGTTGAAGAATTTGCTCTTGGTTTTGGACCTAAATTAATATCTAGAAAAAAAGGAGAAACGGTTTATTCTATTAGAGCTGTGCCGTTAGGTGGTTTCTGTAGTATGACAGGAGAATTCCCACCTGATGAAGACGATCCAGAAGATGAAATAAGACTTTATGAGGAAGCTAAAAAAAATGGAAGGACTTTTGACCAACAATTACCCTGGGAAAGATTTATGGTTTCCATTATGGGGCCTGTTATGAATTTTTTGCTTGCAATTGTTTTGTTTGTTATTATATTTTTAGGTTATGGTCTTCCAGTTAGTCAATCAAATACAACTGAAATAGGCCAAATTACACCTCAAATGCCAGCGGCTGAAGCTGGTTTACAACCAGGTGATGAAATTGTAGCAGTTAATGGTGAAAAAACTGAGAACTGGCAGGAAATGTCTAAACTGCTTGGTCAGTCAGAAGGACAGGACGTGAATCTGGAAGTAAAAAGAGATAACGAAATTTTTGAAGTTAATCTAAAAACTGAATATAACCAGCAATTAGATAAGGCAGTAATTGGAATTTCTGCTAAAGTAATTCGTGAAAAAGTTGGTCCAATAACTGCGATAGTGCAGGGAGTGAATCAAACAATTTATTCAACAAGGCTTATTATTGTTGGAGTAGTTGATATGATTAAAGCCCGGTCTGCTGAAGGTCTTGGGGGTCCGGTAATGATAGCTAATGTTGTTGGTCAGGCTGCTAAATCAGGTTTTGAAAATTTATTAAATTGGATGGCAGTAATTAGTATAAACTTAGGAATTATTAATTTACTACCACTTCCCGCACTTGATGGAGGTAGATTGATATTTATAATAATTGAAAAAATTAGAGGAAAGGCACTTCCTCCAGAAAAAGAAGGTTTAATTCATATGATTGGTTTTGCTTTGTTGATGTTATTAATGGTATTTATTATTTATCGTGACATTGCAAATATCTTTTTTTAGAATTAATAAATAAATATAGATAATTTAAAACTGGAGGGTAAAAGTTGCAGCGAAGAAAAACAAAAAAAGTATATTTTGGTGAAGTTGCTGTTGGAGGTAATTCACCGATAAGTATTCAATCAATGACAAATACAAAAACTAATAATGCAAAAGAAACTATAAACCAAATTCAGAATTTAGAAAATGCCGGTTGTGAATTAATAAGAATAGCAGTTCCTGATCTGGAAAGTGCAAAAAAAATACCTGAAATAAAAAACAATATTTCTATTCCTTTGATAGCAGATATACACTTTGATTATCGTTTAGCTTTAGAATCTATTAAAAAAGGTATTGATGGATTACGACTTAATCCAGGAAATATTGGAAGTAGAAAGAGAGTGGAAAAAGTAGTTAAAAGTGCTAAAAAAGCAAATATACCGATTAGAGTTGGAGTGAATTCGGGTTCTATTGAAAAAAGACTAATAGAAAAATATGGTCATCCAACTGCTGAAGCAATGGTTGAAAGCGCTTTAAACCAAATTAAAATTTTGGAAGATAATAATTTTGAAAAAATTGTTGTTTCATTAAAATCCACAAATATCTGGATGACAATAAAAGCATATAAATTAATGGCACAAAAAAGGAATTATCCTTTTCATATAGGTATTACTGAAGCAGGTACACCTAAAAAAGGAATTGTTAAATCAGCAGTGGGTATTGGTAGTTTATTGACTTCAGGTTTAGGAGATACTCTGAGAGTTTCATTAACAGGAGATCCTAAAAAAGAAGTAGAAACATCCTGGTATATTTTGGAGTCTCTTGATCTAAGACAAAAAGGTATTAAAATCATTTCATGTCCGACCTGTGGAAGAACTAATATTGATCTTACTGATTTAGTAGAAAAAGTTGAAGATAGGTTAGAAGGTATTGAACTTCCAATCACAGTTGCAGTTATGGGGTGTGAGGTAAATGGCCCTGGAGAAGCAAAAGAAGCTGATATTGGTATTGCAGGTGGAAAAAAACAGGGAATAATTTTTAAAAAAGGTAAAAAGTTAAAAACAGTTAAAGAAGATGAACTACTTGATGCGTTAATGATTGAAATTGATAAAATAAGGAGTGATTTTTAATGAAAATGTCTAAATTTTATTTACCAACTTTAAAAGAAACCCCCTCAGAAGCAGATGTAACAAGTCATAAACTTATGTTAAGAGCAGGTATGATAAGGAAACTAAGTGCTGGTGTGTATTCATATTTACCTCTGGCATTTAGAGTATTAAAAAAGATAGAAAAAATTACACGTGAAAAAATGGATGAAAGTGAAGCACAGGAAGTTTTGATGCCAGTTATGCAAACTTCTGATATCTGGAAAGAATCTAAAAGATGGGATAGATTTGGACCAATAATGGTTAAGTTTCGTGATAGAAAAGATAGAGAATATTGTCTGGGTCCAACTCATGAAGAAGCTGTAACAGCTATGGTTAGAGACGAAGTTCGTTCTTATAAAGATTTGCCTTTTAACTTATATCAAATTCAAACTAAAACACGAGATGAAATTAGGCCTAGATTTGGATTATTAAGAACTAGAGAATTTATTATGAAAGATGCTTATTCATTTGATAGGGATTATGATGGCCTGGATAAAAGCTATCAAACAATGTATGATACATATGAAAAAGTTTTTTCAAGTTGTGGTTTGGAGACAAGAGTAGTAGAAGCTGATACTGGAGCTATGGGGGGGAAAGATTCCCATGAATTTATGGTTTTAGCAGATTCTGGTGAAGATGATATAGCATTTTGTACTGAATGTGACTATGCAGCAAATGTTGAAAGAGCAAAAAATCATTTTGAGAAAGATAAAGAAATTGATCAAAATGATTTCCTTAATCTTAAGAAAAAGGAAACACCAGAAATAACCACTATAGATCAACTATCTGAATTCTTGAATACTGATACTAACAAAATGATTAAATCGATTGCAATTAAAGCTGATGGGGAACCTGTACTTGCACTTTTACAGGGGAATGATCAGTTAAATGAAGTTAAATTACAAAATTATCTTGATGCTAATCAACTGGAAAAAGTAGAAGAAGAGGAATTTGAGAAATTATATAATAGCAAGGCAGGTTTTATTGGACCTGTAGGAATTGAAAATATACAAATAATAGCAGATCAAAGAATAAAAAATGTAATAAATGGTGTAGTTGGAGCTAATAAGGTTGACTTACATTATATTAATGTTAACCCAGGCAGAGATTTTGAAGTAGATGCATACACTGACTTAAGAACTGTTGAGGCTGGTGATAAATGTCCTCACTGCCAGGGTGAACTTGAAATAAAATCTGGAATAGAAGTTGGTCATATATTCAAATTAGGAACAAAATATAGTGAATCAATGAATGCAAGTTATCTGGATGAAAATGGTAAAGAACAACCTATAGTTATGGGGAGTTATGGAATTGGAATTTCTAGATTACTTGCAGCTGCTATTGAACAAAGTCATGATGAACAGGGTATAATTTGGCCAAAACCTATTGCACCTTTTGATATTGAAATTCTAGTATTAGGTGGTAGTGAGGAATTAGAAAAAGAATCTGAGAAACTATATAATAATTTAAAAAATGAAGGTTTTGAAGTTCTTTTGGATGATAGAGAAGAAAGAGCTGGAGTTAAATTTAATGATGCAGACCTTATTGGGATGCCTTTAAGAATAGTTATCGGTTCACGTTCACTTGAAAAAGAAGTTGTAGAAGTTAGAGAAAGAAGAACCGGTAATGATCATGAGTTTTCTCTTGAAAATGCAGTTGATCAGATAAAAAATCTTTATAAAAATATTTAATTAAAGAGATTGATATTGCTCAATAGGAGATTTAGGAGGATTTTTAAATGATTAAGGTTATTAAACCAGAAAATAATTTTGCAGAAAAAATAAAATATATTATAGTTGACGGAGAAAAGAAAATATGTAAATTAATTTCTTTAAAGAAAAATGATGATTTTACTAAAATAAAAGAAAAATTTGAAACAAGATTACCTGAATTTGATATTTTAATAAAAGATCCTCTATCTCTTAAAGAAGAAATTAATTTTATTTGGCCCCAAATTATAAAAGAAGTAAAAGAAAAGTTTCCCATTTTGAGTAGATGGCTCAAAAAAGCTGAATTGAATTATCAAAAAGGGGCCAAAAACCATCTTGATATTATTTTTGAATCCAAGATTGCCTATAAAAAAGCAGAAAGTAATATGAAGTTTGTTAAATTATTAGAAAATAGGCTTAGCTATTATTTACAAAAAAATGTTGACTTAGCTTTTCACAATGGAGATTTTTTGGAAGAAATAAAAGAAAAAGATTTTAAAAAAACAAAACCTAAAAATAAAGATGATAATTTTACAAATAAAAAAAGTACTGATTATAAAAATAAAACCCCAAAAAATAAAAAGGCTAATTCTAATAATAAAATAATTTATGGTAGAAAAATTGCTGAGGAAAATACCCATAAAATAAATGAAATAAAAAGTGAAAAAAAGAAAGCTGTTATCTCTGGTCAAATCTTTGATATTGATAAATTTACTACAAGAAACAATAATTTATTATATGTAATTTCTATAACTGATGCTACAGATTCTTTAACTTTGAAATTATTTGTTAATGACGAAAATAAGTTCAAAGGAGAACTTAAAGAAAATAAGTGGATAAAAGTTCGAGGTTCTGTGAAGTATGATACTTATAGTAATGAATTAAGTCTTATGGCAAATGACATTATGGAATATCAACCCCAATTAAAAACAGATGATGCCAAAGAAAAAAGAGTAGAACTTCATCTTCACACTCAGATGAGTGCTATGGATTCAGTTGTAAATGTTGAAGAAGTTATAAAAAGAGCAGCTGAATGGGGACATGATTCTTTAGCTGTAACTGATCATGGGGTAGTTCAGGCTTTTCCTGATGCCTATCAGGCAGGAAAAGAATATGGAGTGAAAATAATTTATGGTTTAGAAGCTTATATGGTTGATGATGGAGAACCACTTATTTTTAATGCTCCTGATCAAAAAATTGCTGATAGTACCTTTGTAGTTTTTGATTTAGAAACTACTGGTCTTAGTCCTAAAAATAATGAAATTATTGAGATTGGTGCTGTTAAAGTCAAAAATAATGAAATTATTGATCACTACCAATCATTTGTAAATCCTGATCAGAAAATCCCCAGTAAAATAACTGATTTAACAGGAATTAATAATGATATGGTTGCAGATGCTAAAAAAATTGAAGATATTTTAGATGATTTTATAAATTTTATTGATGATTCTATTTTGGTAGCCCACAATGCTGATTTTGATTATTCATTTTTACAATCAGCGTTTCAAAAATCAAATAAAGATGAGGCAGAATATTCAGTGCTCGATACTCTAGCTTTAAGTAGAGCTTTATTAGATGGAATAAAAAATCATAAATTAAATACATTAGCTAAATACTTTAATGTTAATCTTGAAAATCATCATAGAGCTGATGATGATGCTGAGGCTACGGCAAAAATACTTCTAGAATTTTTGCAAATGTTGAAAAATAAAAATTATGAAAAATTGGAAGATATTAATAAATTAAGTAGTGAGATAAGTTGGAAAGAATTGCCTACCTATCATACTATAATTTTGGCCCAAAATTCTAAGGGGTTAAAAGACCTTTATAAATTAGTATCAAACTCACATATTGAACACTTTTATCGCAAGCCACGGATTTTAAAAAGTGAGTTGATACAAAATAGAGATAATTTATTAATTAGTTCAGCCTGTGAATCTGGACAATTATATAGAGCATATTTACAAAATAAATCTGAAAATGAAATCAAAAAAATTGCTTCCTTTTATGATTATTTAGAAATACAACCTTTAGGAAATAATAAATTTATGATAGGAGAACAGGTTGAATCAAAAGAGGAATTAAAAGAAATAAATAAGAAAATATATAAATTAGGAGAAAAATTAAATAAAAAAGTTGTTGGTACAGCAGATGTTCATTTTTTAAATGAAGAGGATAAAATATTCAGAGAAATATTACAACTGGGACAAAAATTTGATGATGCTGATCAACAACCACCACTTTACTATCGAACAACAAATGAAATGTTAGATGAATTTTCTTATTTAGGCGAAAAAGCTGCTAGAGAAGTTGTTATTGATAACCCTAATAAAATAGCTGAAAGTATAAAAGAAATGAAACCAATTCCCGAAGGATTATATACTCCTGAAATTGAAGGTTCAGAAAAACAAATAAGAGAAATGAGTTATAATCAAGCTCATGAAATGTATGGTGAAGAACTTCCAGAATTAGTAGTTGAGCGCCTAGAAAAAGAATTGAAGGCAATTATAGATAATGGTTATTCAGTAATTTATTTAATTTCCCACAAATTAGTAAAAAAATCTTTAGAAGATGGTTATCTTGTAGGTTCTAGAGGTTCTGTTGGTTCTTCTCTTGTTGCTACTATGTGTGACATAACTGAAGTCAACCCTCTTCCCCCTCATTATAGATGTCCTAAATGTAGTAAAGCAGAATTTTTTACAGAGGAAGAAGTGGGAGTAGGTGTTGATTTAGATGACAAAAAATGTCCTGAATGTGGGACTGAATATATAAAAGATGGATTTGATATTCCTTTTGAAGTTTTTATGGGTTTTAAAGGTGACAAAGTTCCAGATATTGATCTTAATTTTTCTGGAGAGTATCAGGCTAAAATTCATCAAGAAACTGAAAAATTATTTGGTGAAGAATATGTCTATAGGGCAGGAACTATTTCTACAATTGCCGATAGAACTGCTTTTGGATTTGTAAAAGGATATATAGATGAAAAAGATTTAAATCTAAGAAAAGCAGAAGTAAATCGTTTGGTTGATGGTTGTACTGGTGTTAGGAGAACTACAGGTCAACATCCAGGTGGGTTAATGGTTGTTCCGAAAGATATGGATATTCATGATTTTACACCTATTCAACATCCAGCCAATGATCAAGAAACAGATGTTTTGACAACACATTTTGATTATCATTCTATAAGTGGAAGAATTTTAAAATTAGATTTATTAGGCCATGATGATCCAACTTCTTTAAGAATGTTACAGGATATTACAGGTATTGAACCAAAAAATATTCCTATTGATGATCCTGAAACAATGAGTATTTTTTCTGGTACAGAATCTTTAGGTGTTACAGAAGATGAGATTGGAACAAAGGTTGGGACTTTAGGTATACCAGAATTTGGTACTAGTTTTGTTAGACAAATGTTAGTTGACACAAAACCAACTACTTTTACTGAACTTGTTAGAATAAGTGGTCTTTCACATGGAACTGATGTCTGGCTTAATAATGCTCAAGAATTAATAAAAAAAGGAAAAGCAGAATTATCAGAAGTCATTACTGTTAGAGATGATATAATGAATTATTTATTAAAAAAGGGAATCGAGCCTTCAAAAGCTTTCTGGATAATGGAACATGTTAGAAAAGGTAAAGGATTAACTGAAGAAGAAGAAAAAGCAATGAGAGATAATGAAGTACCTAACTGGTATATCGATTCTTGTAAAAAAATAAAGTATATGTTTCCCAAAGCTCATGCTGCTGCTTATGTGACAATGGCTTTTAGAATTGCCTATTTCAAAGTACATTATCCTCAAGCTTTTTATAAAACTTATTTTACTATTAAAGCAGGAGATTTTGATGCCGAAATGGTAAGCCAGGGTTTTGATTACATTCAAAGAAAAATGGAAGAATTAGAAAACAAAGGTAATGATAAAACACAAAAAGAAAAAGGAACATTATCTGTTTTAGAAATTGTGGTTGAAGCTATGCAAAGAAATATTGAATTTAAAAATGTAGATCTTTATGAATCAGCAGCTTATGAATTCAAATTAAAAAATGGTAAACTTTTACCTCCATTAATTAGTTTACAGGGGTTAGGTAATAGTGCAGCAGAAAGTATAGTGGAAAGTAGAAATAATGGCGAATATAAGTCTGTTGAAGATCTTGTTAATAGATCAAGTGTTACTAAAACGGTAGTTGAAGTTTTAACTGATCATGGTTGTTTGGAAAATTTACCTGAAAAAAATCAGCTTTCATTATGGTAAACTTGCAAGACAAGGTACTCTATGGTAAAATAATAGAGGATGTAATATAGGATATTGGACTTTAAAGAGTGGGTTCTTACCCACTCTTTCAATATATAAGACTAGTTTTATATTAGAACGTGAATAAAAAAAGTTTGGATGAAAGGAGCTATTTAATGAGTAGGGTAGTTAATATTGTAAAAGAGCTAGCTGAACCATTGGTTAAAACGGAAGGTCTGAATTTAGTAGATGTTGATTATCAAAAAGAAGGTTCGGATTGGGTTTTAAGAGTTTTTATAGAAAATTTAGATGGAGAGTTAACTTTAAAACATTGTGAAGATATAAGTAAACTTTTAAGTGCAGAATTAGATATGAAAGATCCAATTGATAAACATTATATTCTTGAAGTTTCATCACCTGGAATAGAGAGACCTTTAACAAAAAAGGAAGATTTTTTAAGATTTAAAGGTGAACTAATTGAAGTAAAAACATATGCTGCAATTGATGATAAAAAAGAATTTAGAGGTAAATTAATAAATTTTGAAGATAATAAAGTAATAATAGATGATAAAAAAGGAGTGATTGAAATTCCCTTTAATAAAATTGCTCATGCGAATTTAACTTTTGATTTTTAGAATTGTATTTTAAAAGAGAATAATTGTTTTTTGTAAAATAAGGAGGAGTTGATAAATGAATTTGGAATTCATTAATGCCCTAGATGAAATTGAAAAGGATAAGGGTATTTCGAAAGAGGTTTTATTAGAGGCAATAGAAAGTGCACTTCTTTCTGCATATAAAAAAGATTTTGGCTCTAAAGAAAATGTCCGTGTTGAGTTAGATAGTGATCAGGGTGAAGTTAAGGTTTATTCCAGAAAAAAAGTTGTTGAAGAAGTTGAAAATGATAATTTTGAAATTTCTATAGAAAAAGCAAAAGAAAAAGATTCTAATTATGAAGTTGGAGATATTTTAGAAAAAGAGGTAACTCCAGATAATTTTGGGAGAATTGCAGCTCAAACAGCTAAACAGGTTGTAATGCAAAGAATCAGAGAGGCTGAAAGAGATGTTATATATGATCATTATAAAAGAAAAGAAGGTGAATTAATAACCGGAACTATCCAACGTTTTCATTATGACAATATTTTGATTGATATGGGAAAAACTGAAGCAATTTTGCCTCCACCAGAACAAATACCTGGTGAAGTTTATGAAAAAGGTAAAAGAATTAAATTATATATTGTTGAAGTTAGTACTACAACAAAAGGACCTCGTATTCTTGTATCCCGGACTCACCCTGGACTTTTAAAGAGACTTTTTGAATTAGAAGTACCAGAAATATTTGATGGAACAGTAGAAATTAAAGCAGTAGCCAGAGAAGCTGGTTATAGATCAAAAATGGCTGTAACTTCAGAAGAAAAAAATGTTGATCCTGTGGGAGCCTGTGTTGGTCCGAAAGGTATGCGAGTACAGGCAGTAGTTGATCAATTAAATGGTGAAAAAATTGATATAATTAAGTGGAATGATGATCCAGCTGAATTAATTGCTAATGCTTTAAATCCAGCTGAAGTTTTAAAAGTTATAACTGATGAAGAAGCTCAGGAAGCAAAAGTTATTGTTCCTGATTTTCAATTATCATTAGCAATTGGTAAAGAAGGACAGAATGCAAGATTGGCTGCAAAATTAACTGGTTGGAAAGTAGATATAAAGAAAGAATCTGAATATGTTTTTAACGATGAAGAAACAGATTCTGAAGTTGATGATTCTATGGAAGAAGAAGTAGAAATTGAAAATGATGATTTAGAACCAGAAGATAAGGAATAATTATAGTTCTTGTTGGCTTATTATAAATTAATAACTTAATCTAACAGGAGGTTTGAGATAATTGAGAGGAACGCCAATTAGACAATGTGTAGGTTGTGGTGCCAGAAGAGATAAAGTTGAATTATTAAGAGTTGTAAATAATAAAAATGAAATTTTAGTTGATCCACGCGGTAATCTTCCTGGTAGAGGTGCATATTTATGTCCAAACCAGGATTGTCTGGATAAAGCTTGGGAAAATGGTAAATTGAGTAAAGCTTTAAAGGCAGATTTATCTGACGAACTTTATCAGAAATTAGTGGAGGAGATAAATAATGAGTGATTGATTAAATACGGAGGTGTTAATAATGGGTAAGATTAGAGTTTATAAATTAGCAAATGAACTGGATATGGAAAGTAAAGAATTAGTAAATGCTCTCCAGGAATTAGGTATTGAAATTTCCAGTCATATGAGTACAGTTGAAGATGAAACAGCTGACTTAATTCGTGATATGTATTCTGAAGATAGTGAAGAATCTAATAATGAAGTTGATATAGAAAATAAAGAAAAAGATATTGATATAGAAAGTAGTGAGAAAAAAGCTACAGTAGAGAAAGAAGAAAGCAAAGAAAGTAAAGAGAGTGACAAAACTATTGTTGTTACTCCACTTACAGTAAAAGAATTTGCAGAAGAAATAGATTATCCTGCAAACAAATTAATCAAAAAATTAATTGGTCTTGGTGTGATGGCAAATGTTAATCATTCTTTAGATAAAGAATCTTTGGAATTATTAACTAATGAATTAAATATTGATATAGAAATAATTTCTGAAGAAGAAAAAGAAGAAGAAGATACTGATGAGCCTAAAAGAGTAGGTCCAGAAATTGAAGATAAACCTGAAGACTTACAGTTAAGACCACCTATTGTAACAGTGATGGGACATGTTGATCATGGTAAAACAACATTACTTGATATGATAAGAAAAACAAGAGTAACTGAAAGTGAAGCAGGTGGAATTACTCAACATATTGGAGCATATCAGGTTAATATAGATAACAAAAATATTACATTTATTGATACTCCCGGTCATGAAGCTTTTACAGCTATGAGAGCAAGAGGGGCAAAAGTAACTGATATTGCTATTTTGGTAGTAGCAGCTGATGATGGTATTATGCCTCAGACAGTTGAAGCAATTAATCATGCTCAGGCAGCAGATGTTCCAATTATAGTAGCTATAAATAAAATTGATAAAGCTAATGCTCAGCCTGACAGAGTAAAGCAGGAATTAACTGAACATCAACTTGTTCCTGAAGAATGGGGTGGAGATACTATTTGTGTTGAATTATCTGCCCTTCAAGGAGAAAATATTGATGAATTATTAGAAATGATTCTTCTTTTAGCAGAAATGGAAGAAATAAAAGCCAATCCTGAAAGACCAGGAGAGGGTGTAGTAGTAGAAGCTGAATTAGATAAAGGTAGAGGACCTGTAGCAACGGTATTAATTAAAAATGGAAGTATGGAAGTTGGAGATTCTCTTTTGGCTGGAGTAACAAGTGGTAGAATACGTGCTATGCTTGATGAAAAAGGTAAACGTATTGAAAAAGCTGGGCCATCCACTCCAGTTGAAATATTAGGTTTTTCTGATGTCCCTTCAGCTGGTGATTTTGTACAGGTATTAAAAAATACTAAAAAAGCCAGAAATATAGCTGAAGATCGTCGTGAAGAACAGCATCAAAGAGAAATCCATCAAGAATCAAAAGTTAGTTTAGAAGACCTTTATGACCAGATTCAGGAAGGTGAAGTAAAAGAACTAAATGTTATTATTAAAGCTGATGTTCAAGGATCTATTGAAGCTTTAAAAGAATCTCTTTTGAAACTTTCTACGGATGAAGTAACAGTTAATGTAATTCATACAGGAGTTGGAGCAGTTAATGAAACTGATGTTAACCTTGCCAGTGCTTCAAATGCAATTATTATTGGATTTAATGTAAGGCCAGGAACTGCTGTTGAAAATCTTGCTGAAAAAGAAAGTGTAGAGATTAGAACCTATCGAGTTATATATAAGGCAATAGAAGAAATAAAAGATGCTATGGCTGGTTTATTAGATCCCGAATTAAAAGAAGTTACTGCAGGAAGAGCTGAAGTTAGAGATACATTTAAAGTACCTGATATCGGGATAATTGCAGGTGTTTATGTTAAAAATGGTACTATTAATAGAAATTACAAAATACGATTAGTTAGAGATGGAGTTGTTATTCACGAAGGTGATATTAGTTCTTTAAAACGTTTTAAAGATGATGTAAGAGAAGTTAAAGAAGGATATGAGTGTGGTGTAGGTATCGAAGGTTATAACGATATCAAAGTTGGAGATATATTGGAAGTTTATTATTATAAAGAAATTAAACGCACTCTCTAGAGGTGAATATAAATGAGTGGACAAAGAGAAAGAAAAGTTGCAGAGTTTTTAAAAGAAGAGATTAGTCAAATTATAAGAAGAGAAGTTAAAGACCCTAGAATTGGATTCGTGTCTATTACAGATGTTGAAGTTTCTGGTGATCTTCGCCATGCAAAAGTTTTTGTGAGTGTTTATGGTGATGAGACTGAAAAAGAAGAAACAATGGCTGGATTAGAAAAGGCTACTGGTTTTATAAGAAAATTAGTAGGAGATAGAATAACAACTTATCATACTCCAGAAATTATTTTTAGATATGATGATTCTATAGAACATGGTGTTTATATATCTAATCTAATAAAAGAGGTTAGAGAGGAAGAGAAGGAAGAAAACACTGATAATGTAGAAAATAAAGAGGAATAAAGTGAGGAATAATAAATGAATAATTTAAATTCAATAGGAGAATTGATAAAAAAGAGAGATCATTTTATATTAATAGGACATATTGATTTTGATGCTGATTGTATTGGTTCTCTATTTGGACTTAAATGGATTTTAGATAAATTAAAAAAAAATTCTATTATTTTAATAAATGAAGAATTAGATAAATATGATTTTATTGACATAGATAATGAGGATTATCAATTTTTTGATGAATTTAAATTAAATAAAAATATAAATTATAATATTATTGCTCTAGATTCTGGAGATGCTGACCGATTGGATCAGGGGAAGAATTATTTGGATTCTTTCCCTGTTTTTAATATTGATCATCATGAAGATAACACTCTTTTTGGTGATTATAATTATGTAAATCCAGATAGAGCAGCAGCAGCACTTATAATCTATGAATTAGCAAAAAAATTAAATGTTAATATCGATATTAAGATCGGTGAAGCTATTTTAATGGGTATTATTGGTGATACAGGCTCTTTTAGATATAGTAATACAGATATTGATGTTTTAGAAGTTACTACTGAACTTATGAAAAAAGGAGTAGATCTTTATAAAATCAATAGAATGCTTTATAGTAGAAATTCATATAAATCTGTACTTTTTAAAGGGCTTGCTCTTTCAACAATAAAAAGAAGTAACGATGGCAAAATTGCCTGGGTTACAGCATCCAAAGAAATTTTTGATAAAGCAGAAATGGATGAAATTGATTCTATGAATATTGTAAATTATGCTCGTGATATTAAAAATGTGGAAGTAGGTATTTCTTTTACAGAAAAAAATAATGAAATAAAAGTTAGTTTTCGTTCAAATGAATATTGTAAAGTAAATGAAATAGCTGCAAAATTTTCAGGTGGAGGTCATCCTAGAGCTGCAGGATGTACTATTAAAGGAGAACTTTCTGAAGTTAAGGAAAGGGTTATAGATGAGGTGCAAGAACATGTATAAAAAAAAGGGAATTATAAACCTTTTAAAACCACCCGGGGTTAGTTCTTTTAAAGCTATAGGAAGAGTAAAAAAAATTCTTAACCATCCTAAAGCAGGTCATACTGGAACTTTAGACCCTAGAGCCTGTGGTGTTTTACCAATTTGTTTTGGAAGAGCGACAAAAGTTATACCTTATTTACCAGAAGAAGATAAAGAATATATTGCTGAAATTACTCTGGGAAAAACGACTGATACTCTTGATAGTGAAGGAACAATATTATCTGAGAATGACAAATGGTTAGATTTATCAATAAATGAAATAAAAGAAGCAATAAATAAAATATCAAATAAAAAAGAACAGCTTCCTCCAATGTATTCAGCTGTAAAAAAAGATGGGAAAAGATTATATAAAATAGCTCGTAAAGGAGAAAAAATAGAAAGAGAAACAAGAAAAGTTAATATTAAAGATACTGAGATAACCTTTATTAATTTGCCAAAATTAAGGTTAAAAATTAGGTGTAGTAAAGGTACTTACATAAGATCATTTGCGCGTGATTTAGGTGAGGAACTGAATTGTGGAGCTTATCTTTCATTTTTGATTAGATCTAAATCAGGGCCATTTTTGTTAAAAAATACATATACATATAAGATGATTGAAAAAGAAATAGACGAAAATAAAGATGATTTTTTACTCCCAATGGATCAACCTTTAGATTATCCTAAATTAACGTTAAGAAAATCAGCTTATAAAAAAGCTATTAATGGAGCAATTCTTGATTTTGATGATTTTAAAGAAAAAAATGATATTATAAAAGGTTATGAAAAAGTTTTGGTCTACAGTGATAATAATGAATTTATTTCTATAAATGAAATAAAAAAAAACAAAGAAAAAGTTAAGGCGCTTAGAGTTTTTCGTATTAAATCTTGATAAATAGGATGATGATAGATGGAAGTAATAAAAAGTGATTTGTTTTCTAAATATAAAAGTAAACCTACTGTTGTTGCTATTGGTTCTTTTGATGGTCTACATAAAGGTCATCAAAAGATTATTAAAAAGACTATTAAAATAGCAGAAGAAAAGAGGATGGATAGTGGAGTTTTTTCCTTTTTTCCTCACCCCTTAGAAGTTATTGCCCCTGATAAATCTCCTTCTTTTTTAATATCACGAAGACAAAAAATAAATATTTTGGAAAAAATGGGAATAGATTATTTTTTTGAACAGGAATTTAATGAAGAATTTTCAAAATTAAATTTCAGAGAATTTATTTCTAATATTTTAATTGATAAAATTGGTGTTGAACATATAGTTGTTGGTTCAGATTTTAAATTTGGTAAAGATCAAACAGGTAATACAGAAAAATTAAAAAATATGAGTAAAAACAATAAAATTGATACAACTATCATTCCAGTTATAAAAAAGAAAACCAGCAAAATTTCCAGTACCTATATTAGAAAATTAATAAAAGAGGGAAGAGTAAATGAAGTAAAAAAATACTTAGGTAGAAATTATAAAATTGAAGGAAAAGTTGTTACAGGTGAAGGGAGAGGAAGAAAATTAGGAATTCCAACTGCTAATTTAAATTTAAGTACTGATTATGTATTACCTCCAAAAGGAGTTTATGCTGCTAAAGTTTATCATAAAAAAGAACAATTTAAAGCAGTTGTTAATTTTGGAGAGAAACCTACTTTTTCTTCTGAAAATTATACTATAGAAGTACACATTTTAGATCTTGATAAAAATTTTTATGGTGAACTTCTTGAAGTGGAATTATATGATTTTATAAGAGAAGAAAGAAAATTTTCTAATGAGGATGAGCTAATTTCTCAAATAAAGTCTGATATTCTTTACACAAGAAATATTTTATGTTAAACTATAAGGAGTGTAACTATACTGCCATATGCTAGGATTTCGTTTCTCCAGCGGTTTCGTGGCTTATGGTGAATAAAAAAATAGGGAGGTGAATTTTTTATGTTAAGTAAAGAAGATAAGCAAGAAATTATAAAAGAGTATCAGAGAGAAGAAGGTGATACAGGTTCTTCTGAGGTGCAAATTGCTTTGTTAACTGCCCGGATTTCAGAATTGACAGATCATCTTAAAGAACATCAAAATGATCACCATTCAAGAAGAGGACTTTTGAAAATGGTTGGAAAAAGAAAGAAACTATTGAGGTATCTCAAGAATAATGATGTTGAGAGATATCGTAATTTAATAGAGAAATTAGAGATTCGTGGATAAAAATTATTAGGGCGGGGTATCCCGCTCTATATATGTATTTAGTGTAAAATTATAACAAGGAGGATTTATATGGTTAAAAATTGGAAACAAGATCTAGCAGGACGAGAATTTTCTTTTGAAACTGGTAAATTAGCCAAACAGGCTAATGGATCAGTGATGGTTAGATATGGTGATTCAGTGGTTTTAGTTACTGCCACTATGTCAGAGCCAAGAGAAGGTATTAACTATCTTCCATTAATGGTTAATTATGAAGAAAGAGTATATGCTATTGGTAAAATTCCAGGAAGTATAACAAGAAGAGAAGGGCGTCCCAGGGATAGTGCAACTTTAAATGCTCGTTTAATTGATCGACCACTTAGACCACTTTTTCCTGATGGGTTTAGACATGATATTCAGGTTATAGCTACTGTATTATCAGTAGATGATGATTGTGAACCTGATATTTTAGCAATGAATGGTGCTTCTGCAGCACTTACTTTATCTGATATACCTTTTGCTGGACCTATTGCAGGAGTGAAAGTAGGATTAGTGGATGGAGAATTAGTTATTAATCCTAAAGAAGAAGAACAGGAAAATAGTGATTTAGAATTAACAGTTGCCGGTACAGATGATGCTGTTTTAATGGTTGAAGCTGGTGCCAATGAAGTTAGTGAAGAAAAAATGATAGAAGCTATTGAATTAGCTCACCAGGAGATTAAAAAATTAGTTAAACTTCAAAAGCAAATGCGGGAAGAAGCCGGAAAAGAAAAATTTGAATTTAAAAAAGAAGAATTAAATCAAGATATATATAATGAAGTAAAAGATTATGCTAAAGAAAAGATGGAAAAGGCAGTTAGAACTGAAGATAAAAAAGCACGTGAGGAAAGTGTTGATTCTGTAAAAGATGAAACAAAAGAATATTTTGAAGATAAATATAGTGAAAATGAAGATTTAGAACATATAATGTCACATGTTTCAAGATCATTAGAAAAAATTCTCAAAAACTCAATTAGGTCTTTGATTGTTAAAGAAAATATAAGACCTGATGGTCGAAAATTAGATGAAATTAGATCTATCTGGTGTGAAGTTGGAGTTTTACCTAGAGCCCATGGAACTGGAATTTTCACAAGAGGTCAGACTCAGGCTATGAGTGTTGCAACTCTTGGTGCTTCAAGTGATGAACAGGTGTTATTTGGTTTAGGAGAAGAAGAAACCAAACGTTATATGCATCATTATAACTTCCCTCCTTATAGTGTAGGAGAAACAAATCCACTACGTTCCCCAGGGAGAAGAGAAATTGGCCATGGTACTCTTGGAGAAAAAGCCTTAAGACCAATGTTACCTTCAGAAAAAGACTTCCCTTATACAATCAGGGTAGTGTCAGAAGTTCTCGAATCAAATGGTTCTACTTCACAGGCCAGTATTTGTGGTAGTTCATTGGCTTTAATGGATGCTGGGGTTCCAATTAAAAAATCTGTAGCAGGAATAGCTATGGGTCTTTTAAAAGAAAATGATGAGATAAGAATTTTATCTGATATTCAGGGTCTTGAAGATCATTATGGAGACATGGACTTCAAAGTAGCTGGAACTAAAGATGGAATTACTGCTTTACAGATGGATATAAAAATAAAAGGAATTTCAGTTGATATTATGAAGAAGGCATTAGCTCAAGCAAAAGAAGGTAGGCTTCATATTTTAGGTAAAATGAATGAAGTTCTTGCTGAACCTCGTACTGAACTATCTGAATATGCTCCTTCAATGATATCTATGAAGATTGATCCTGATAAAATTGGATCTGTAATTGGCCCTGGTGGTAAAACTATCAATAAAATTATTGACGAAACTGATGCCAAAATTGATATAGAAGATGATGGTTCTATCAATATTCTTGCTGATGACCAGGAAAATGGTGAAAAAGCAAAAGCAATGATTGAAGAGCTAACTAAAGAAGTTGAAGTTGGTGAAATTTACGAAGGTAAAGTAAAAAGAGTAGTTAATTTTGGTGCTTTTGTTGAAATATTACCTGGTAAAGAAGGACTTGTGCATATTTCTGAACTTGCAGATTATCATGTGAAGAAAGTAGAAGATATATTGAAAGTCGGAGATAAAGTACCTGTAAAGGTAATAGAAATCGATAATCAGGATAGAATTAATCTTTCACGTAAAGAAGCTCTAGAAGATAAAGAAGATTAAATAAAGTTTAAAATTATATATTTTCTATTAAAACATAAACTAGGTTATACTAGTTTATGTTTTTTCTTATGTATAATATTTTCATAGAGAGGTGATGTAATGAGACTGGGTAAACATGTGTCGATAGCTGGTGGTTTGGATAAAGCAGTAATTAGAGCTAATAAAATTAATTGTAATGCACTTCAGATTTTTGTTAAAAATCCTAGAGGATGGAAAATGAGAAAACTCAGGAAAAATGAAGCTAAAAAAATACAAAATAATATAAAAAAGATGAATATGAAACCATTAATAGTTCATAGTTCTTATTTAATAAATTTAGCTTCTCCTAAAGATGAAATCTGGTATAAATCTTTAGAAGTTTTAAAAAAAGAATATAAAAGGTCAAGCAAAATAGGAGCACAATATCTTGTTTTACATCCTGGTAATCACACAGGAAGTGGAACTAAAAGGGGAAAAGAAAAAATTCAAAAAGGTTTAAATGAGTTATTGAAGAATTCTAGTTCTAAGGGACCAATGATTTTATTAGAAAATGTTGCTGGAAGTGGAACAGCTATTGGGTCGAAATTTAGTGAGCTTTATGATATAATCTATGGTGTGGATAAAGATGATAATGTAGGAATTTGTTTTGATACCTGTCATGCTTTCGCAGCAGGATATCGATTAAAAAGTAAAAAGGGTTTAAATGAAACTTTAACTGAATTTGATAAAAAAATTGGATTAAATAAATTAAAAGTCATTCACATAAATGATTCTAAAAACAAATTTGATTCTCAAAAAGATGAACATGCTCATATTGGTGAAGGAAAAATTGGTAAGAAAGCTTTTAAACAAATTATCAATCACAGTCTATTAAAAGATGTTCCGTTTATACTTGAAACACCTCAATTTGAAGGTAAAGATGAAGATGTAGAATTATTATGGTCTTTTAAGAGTTAATAGGAGGATATTGTGGATATTACTCAATTAATAAATAAAGAAGTAAAAAATTTAATTAAAAAAGATATAAATGAAGCAGAAGGTAATGAAATTTTTATTATTGGTAATATTGATAGAGAAAGCCATAAAATAAAAAATTATGACTTAAAAGCTAGAGGTAATGAAAAAATGGCACCTGCTTTAACAGAAGATGTGGAACCAGGACAGGTTTTGATACATAATCATCCTTCAGGAGATCTTAGACCTTCTGCAGCAGATATTAGAATTGCCTCCAGGCTTGGTCAAAATGGAGTAGGATTTGCAATTATTGATAATAAAGTTGAAGAAATTTATATTGTTGTAGAAGCTAAACTTCCGGAAAAAGAAGTTAAACTTTCTAAAGAAAAAATAATAGATATTTTTTCTAAAAATGGTAAATTATCTTCTGTTATGAGTGATTACGAATTTAGAGATGAACAAATTAAAGTTGTTGAAAAAGTAATAGAAGTATTTAACCAGAACAGCCAATCCTTTATTGAAGCTGGTACTGGAACAGGGAAATCTTTTGCTTATCTAATCCCAGCTTTATTTTGGTCTAATTATAATAATGAAACTATAGTTATTTCGACTAATACAATTAATTTACAGGAACAATTAATTAATAAAGATCTTGTAACATTAAAAAAAATTTTACCTTTTTCTTTTAAAAGTATTTTGGTTAAAGGAAGGTCTAATTATGTTTGCCTTAGAAAATTAAAAAGGTTTCAGGATAAATCTAAAGAATTATTAAAAGATGATAAAGAAAAACAAATGGCGTTTAGTCGAATTCTAAATTGGGTGGAAGATAGTAAAAGTGGTAGTAGATCTGAAGCAAGTTTTGTTATTGATAATGAAATTTGGAATGAAATTGCTTCAGAAGGTGACCTTTGTTTGGGTACTAATTGTCCTTATTTTTCTAATTGTTATTTTATGCAGGCGAGAAAAGAAGTATATTCTGCTGATATACTGGTTGTAAATCACCATTTATTACTGGCTGATGCTAGATTGAAATATGATTTAAATGATGAGAGTGGGGTATTACCTCCTTACCATAATTTAATTATCGATGAGGCCCATAATATTAATGATATAGCAACTAAACATTTAGGTAAATCATTTTATTTTAACTCTTTACAGAAATTTATTGATCGCCTAGATGAAAATAAATATTCTTTAATTCCAACTATACGTAATGATATTAGTAATCATGATCTAGATGACAAAAAGAAATTATTTAAAATTTTGGATAATAAAATTACTCCTTTAATAAAAAGAATTGAGGAATTTAGTAAAAATTATTATAATATTTTAAAAGGATTTTTTAATGAATATGCAAAAGATTATCAATTAAGATTAAAAAACAAATTCACTACAACAAGTGAATGGGAAAATGTTTATGAAAATGGTGATAAATTATTAGGTTATTTAACAAATTTGAATTACTATTTCAATGATTTATATGAAGATATAATGTTAAAAGATAATTTAGATGAAGATATGGATGAAACATTAATAGAATTGGAAGCTATTTTAGGAAGACTTTCAAAACTAATTAATAATTTAGACTTTAATTTACAGGCTGAAGAAAGCAATTATGTTTTTTGGTTAGAAAAAAGAGGTAATAAAAATAACCCTATAATTAATCAAATGAATGCACCTTTAGAGGTTTCTGATCTCTTATCTGAATATATTTGGGAAAAACTTGATAGTCTTGTTTTAACTTCTGCAACCCTTACTGTTAATAAAAAATTTGATTTTTTTGCACAGGGATTAGGACTTAAAGAAGCTGAAACCTTAAGAGTCGAATCTCCCTTTGACTATAAAAATCAGGCTGTATTAGCCATACCAGGTGATATACCTCCTGCCAATTCTAAAAATTTTTTAAATAAAATTATAAATGATTTAAAAGAAATTATTATTTCTTATGGTGGAAATACTCTTGTTCTTTTTACTTCTTATAGTATGTTAAATTATTGTTTTAATTATATGAAAGAAGATTTAGAAGATCACTCAATAAATATTTTAGCTCAAGGTAGATATTCGAGAAAATATATAATTGATTCTTTTAAAGAAAATAATTCTCAAATTATTTTTGGAACAGTAAGTTTCTGGGAAGGTATTGATATTAAAGGAGATGATCTTAGATATTTAATAATGATGAAATTACCTTTTCCAGTGCCTTCAGAAGCAGTAGCTGCAGCCCGTAAGGAAAAAATGAAAAATAATGGACAAAATCCTTTTTTTGAATATAGTCTTCCTAGAGCAGTTATTAGATTTAAACAGGGTTTTGGAAGATTAATAAGATCTAAAAAAGATAAAGGTATGATTACAGTTTTAGATAATAGGCTTTTAAATAAATCATATGGCAGAATATTTTTGAACTCACTTCCAAAAACCTGTCCTATCAAAAAAGTAAAAATGCGTTCTCTAATTAGAAAAGATAAAATAGGAGGAAGTTATGAAAAATAAATTCATTCAGATTACACTTACTATTATAATTATGCTTTTTACTATTAGTTTTTTGGCTAAAGCTACTCCTGACTTCAAACTTATTTACGTAATTCAAGAGGGTGATACTTTATCTGAAATAGCTAATAATTATAATATTAGTGCAGATAAACTTAGGGAGGTAAATGATATAAAAAAGAACCAATTTATTAAATCAGGAGAAGAATTAATAATACCAGAGACTAATAATAATAATGATAATAACAAAAGAAAATTATTTTCTGATGAATTGGATTCTGAAAAAGAAGCATTTTCTTTTGGAAAGGATAGTACATATTCAGTAAGAGTAAATGACAATAAAGAAAATATAAAGGTGGATATACCACCATCACAATTGATTACTTATCATGTAAGCCTTGGTGATACTTTATATGAATTGGCAAGAGATTTCAATACTTCTACAGGTGTAATTATGGCCTTAAATGATTTAGAAAATAGTATAATTAGAGCAGGTGATCAATTAAAGGTTCCTATAAACAATCTTACTCAAAGAGAAGTTTTATCTAAGACAATAACTGATAAAGAATTGGAGTTTTTAGCTAGAGTTATCTTTGGTGAAGCAAGAGGAGAACCTTATATTGGGCAAGTGGCTGTTGGAGCTGTAGTTATTAATAGGGTTGTAAGTAATTACTTTCCAGATGATTTTAGAAGTGTTATTTATCAATCGGGTCAGTTTTCCGCAGTAGCAGATGGACAAATCAATTTAACTCCAACTAAAACAGCCTATAGAGCTGCAAGAGAAGCTTTAAATGGAAAAGACCCTACAAGAGGTGCATTGTATTATTATAACCCTAGAATAGCTAAAAACAAGAAATGGTTTGATACTAGAGAACCTCTGGTTACAATCGGAGAACATGTTTTTGCAAAATGATTATTAATTAAAATAAATATTAATACTGAGGTGAAATCATGAAAATTAAAATTGAAAGAATAGTTGATGATGTCCCGTTACCTGAATATCAACATTATGGAGAAGATGCTGGTTTAGATTTACACTCTGCTGACAATATAATAATTTCTCCTGGAGAATATGAGTTAGTAAAAACTGGAGTAAAAATTGCTATACCTGAAGGATATGGTGGGTTTGTATATCCAAGAAGTGGTCTTGCATTAGATCATGGTATAACTGTTTTAAATGCTGATGGAGTAATCGATCCTGGGTATCGTGGAGAAATAGGAGTAATATTAATTAATCATGGTAAAAATAAATTTAAAATAAAAAAAAGTGATAGGATCGCCCAATTAATTATACACCGCACTTTTACAGTTGAATGGGAAGAAGTTGATGATCTTAAATCAAGTGAAAGAGGTACAGGTGGTTTTGGACATACTGGTAAATAGTTTTACGATAATGCAGGAAATCATAATTTGTTAAAGAAATATAAAAATAGAGTAGATAGTAATGAAGTTTTATGTGGGAGGTAATTATGAATAAAGATGAAAATTTTGAAACTTTAGCTATTCATGCTGGGGAAAAAGAGGGTAAAGCTAAAAATGCACTTAATAATCCTATATATATGACTTCAACTTTCACTTTTGAAAATTTAGAACATGCTGAAAAAACTTTTTCCTTTGAAAAAGATGATTATGTATATACTCGAGGTAATAATCCAACCCTTAAAGTTTTGGAAAAAAAGATGGCAGCTTTAGAAAATGGATGTGATGCTGTTGCTTTTGCATCTGGTATGGCTGCGATTAGTTCTGTTTTATTGTCAGAAGCTGGCCCTGGGGATAAAGTATTGGCTCATAAAGTCCTTTATGGTTCAAGTTATAATTTTATAAAAAATATTTTGCCAAAAAATAAAATTAATACTGAATTATTAGATTTTACGGATTTAAATGAACTTAATAAAAATATGTCAGAGGATGTAGCTATTCTTTATTTTGAAACACCTGCTAATCCAAGTCTTGATATTATAGATATTAAGAAAATTACTGAAATAGCTAATGATTATGATGCAAAAGTAGTAGTAGATAATACATTTGCTACCCCCTATTTTCAAAATCCTTTAGATTTAGGAGCTGATATTGTTATTCATAGTGCTACTAAATATATAGGTGGTCATGGAGATGCTGTAGCCGGTATTGCTATTGCTAATAATCAGGATTATATTCATAAGTTAAAATTTAATTATATGGCTGAATATGGGGGAGTCTTAAGTCCTTTTAATGGTTGGTTGTTGTTAAGAGGATTAAAAACCTTATCTTTAAGAATGAAAGAACATGAAAAAAATGCTATTGAAATTGCAAATTTTTTAAAAAATAATATTAAAATTTCTAAAGTATATTATCCAGGTTTTGAAGATAGAGATGATTTTGATATTGTTAATAAACAAATGTCTGGTTATGGAGCTATGATTTCTTTTGAATTAAAGGGAGATATTGATACAACAAAAAAATTTGTTAATTCTTTAGAATTATTTCAATTAGCTGTAAGTCTTGGAGATACTGAATCATTAATTGAATATCCTTTTGCAATGACACATAGAGATTATTCAGAAAAAGAATTAAAAGATTTAGGATTATCTAAAAAATTACTTAGAATTTCAGTAGGATTAGAAACATGTGAAGATTTAATTTTTGATCTTAAACAGGCTTTTGCAAAAATTTAAATTTTATTATATTAAATAGAACAAATTGACAAGTATCTGTAACATTATTATAATAGTTATAAATTATCTAT
>JBNJDK010000016.1:0-29499 GCA_051744805.1 Bacillota bacterium | reverse complement strand
GAAGAATGTAATGACAGATGAAGAAAAAATAGAAGCTTATTCTCATGATGAAACACCAGCTGAAGAATATGGTCATATGCCAGAGGTGGTTTTAACTCCAAATAGTGCAGAAGAAATTTCTAAAGTTATGAAACTTGCTAATAGAGAATTAATACCTGTAACACCATCTGGTGCTAGAAGTGGTCTATCTGGAGGAGCTATCCCTGATCATGGTGGTATTGTAATTTCTATAGAAAATATGGATGAAGTTATTGAAATAGATTATGACAATTTAATGATGGTCTTAGAACCAGGGGTAATTACCAATAGTGTAAATGAAATGCTTGAAGATAGTGGTTTGTTTTTTGCAGGTTATCCAATGAGTGTTGAAACCTGTTATTTAGGTGGTAATATTGCAGAAAATGCCGGTGGAGGTAAAGCTGTTAAGTATGGTGTTACTGGTCGTTATGTAATGGGACTTGAAGTTGTAACTCCAACTGGAGAAATAGTTGAATTTGGCGGAAAAAGAGTTAAAGATGTGACTGGTTATGATCTTAAACAATTAATTGTTGGTTCAGAGGGTACTTTAGGGATAGTAACTAAGGCAACAATTAAACTATTGCCTAAACCTACACAAAGAGTTGGTTTGTTGGCATTATTTAAAGATGTAGAAACAGCTATTTCTACAGTTCCAAAAATTATGACAGCAGGAAGAATTATTCCAACAAGTATTGAATTTATGGATAAACTTTCTGTTAAAACTTCCTGTGAATATCTAAATGAACATTTACCTTATCAGGAAGCAGGGGCTATGCTTTTAATAGAAGTTGATGGTAATAAAGAAGATGTTGTTAATGCTGACAGTGAAACTATTGGAGAATTATGTCTTGAAAATGATGCAATTGAAGTTTATGTTGCTGATAATCATACAACTAGAGAAAGAATATGGAGTGTAAGAAGAAATATTGCCGAAGCATTTAAAGTAGTAAGTCCACATCAAAGTTTAGAAGATATTGTTGTTCCAACTGCAAATATACCAAAATTAATGCCATATTTAGATGACATTTCTGAAAAATATGATATTCAGATTCCCTGTTATGGTCATGCTGGTGATGGAAACTTACATGCTACTTTAGTTAAAAATCCAGATCATTCTATGGAAAAATGGTCTGAAATTGAGGAAGAAGCTTTAGTTGATTTATATAAAGCTACTAAAGAATTAGGAGGTACTCTTAGTGGTGAGCATGGTATAGGGTCTAAACGAAAAAAATATATGGATATGATTATGGATCCAACTGAAATGAAGTTAATGCGCGGTATTAAAAAGGCTTTTGATCCTAATAACATCATGAATCCTGGTAAAATTTTTGATATGGAAGATGATGAATAAGAAAGGAGTAATAAAATGCCTGAATTAGAGTTTCCTTATGGGAAAGAAAAATTAGAGTTAGAGCTTCCAGCTGATAGATTGGAAGGAACTTTGCTTTCTAAAGCCCATGAGTATGAAACAAATAAGAGTGAAAGTGAAATAGTGAAAAATGCTATGGCTAATCCTATATCAAGTCCAGAACTTAAAGAATTAGCCAGAGGAAAAGAGAAAATAGTAATAATTTCTAGTGATCATACCAGACCAGTACCAAGTCATATTACAATGCCTATTTTGCTTGATGAAATAGAAAGTGTAAATAGTGAAGCAGAAATTACAATTTTAGTAGCAACAGGTTTTCATAGAGCTTCAACTGAAGAAGAACTAAGAAATAAATATGGAGATAGAATAGTAGATGAAATTAATATTGAAATGCATGATAGTAGAGATGAATCAGAAATGGTTAATTTAGGAAAATTGCCATCTGGTGGAGAAATGATTTTAAATAAAACAGCTGTAAATGCTGATCTTTTGATTGCAGAAGGTTTTATAGAACCTCACTTTTTTGCAGGATATTCTGGTGGCAGAAAAAGTGTTTTGCCAGGGGTAGCAAGTAAAACTACTGTATTAGCCAATCATTGTTCAGAGTTTATTGATCATCCTCGAGCCAGAACTGGTAAATTAGAAGGTAATCCAATGCATGAGGATATGCTTTATGCAGCAAAAGAAACAGGACTGGAATTTATTTTGAATGTAGTTATTGATGCTGATAAAAAAGTTATCAATGCTTTTGCCGGTCACAGAGAAAAAGCTCACCTAAAAGGAACAGAGTTTGTATCTGAATTGGCAGGAGTTAGTGCTAAACCAGCAGATATTGTCATAACTACTAATGGAGGTTATCCTTTAGATCAAAATATTTACCAATCAGTTAAAGGAATGACTGCAGCAGAGGCTACCTGTAAAGAAGGTGGAGTGATTATAATTGCAGCTCAATGTTCTGATGGCCATGGTGGAGAGGAATTTTATAAAACATTTAAAGAAGCTAAAAAAGTGGAAGATATAATGGAAGATATATTAACCAGGGGAAGAAAAGAAACTATTCCTGATCAATGGGAATCACAGATTCTTGCTCGTATTTTGCTTAAATTTGAAGTAATAATGGTAACTGATGCCTCAGAAGAAATGGTGGAAGATATGCATATGCATTGGGCTTCAGATTTAGAATCTGCTCTTTCTTTAGCTGAGAGTTTATTAGATGATGAAGATGCCACTATAACTGCTATTCCTGATGGAGTTTCAGTTGTAGTTGAATAATAATTTTTTCTATTAGATGATAATATTACTTAGGTGATTTAAATTATTTAATTAGTTGTATCCCAAAATTGCCTTAAGTGTATTATCATCTATTTTTTTCCATATTATCTTGTCCTGAAATAAATTATTTGATAAAATATAATATACAGCAAATAATAAACTTAATATATAAAACTGAATATAGGAGGGATAAGATATGATTAATATTGCAGTTGTTGCGGCAATAATTGTATCTATATTAGTATTATTTTACTGGGAACCTATTCCTATAGGCTTAATATCAATTACCATTCCTTTTATATTAGTATCTTTAAATAAATGGACTAAAATGACTACTGAAGAAGCTTTATCTGGATTTAGTAATGGGGCAACAATTACAGTTATGGCTATGTTTGTTTTAAGTAAAGGTATACAAAATAGTGGTGCTTTAACTATTTTACAAAATAAAATAAAAAATATAACTGGTGATAACTTACAAAAACAGGTTTTAACTATTTCTACTATTACCAGTGGAATGGCGAGTTTTATTAATAATACTCCAACAGTAGCTGCTTTTGTGCCAATGGTAAGTAACTTAGCTCGAAAAACTAATAATTCTCCTTCAAAACTACTTATTCCACTTTCTTATGCTGCTATGTTTGGAGGTACTGTAACTTTATTGGGAACATCTACTAATATTTTAGCAAGTCAGGTATCTGCTCGTCTTCTTGATCATCCTTTTTCCATGTTTGAATTTACTAAATTAGGAATAATAGTAGTTATAGTTGGAATACTTTATTTGGTCACAGTTGCTTACAAAATTTTACCTGATAAAATAACTTATGAGGATGATTTATTTAGTGAATATGAAATGAAAAGTTTTTTAACTGAAGTTGAAATAACGGAAGATTCTGAGTTTGTTGGAAAAAATATTGGTGAAATAACTGATCAACTTTGTGAGGAAGATATAGATATAGTTCAGGTTATTCGCGATAGCGAAAAATTTATGGAGCCTTTAGAAGTGAAAACTGTTAGAGTTGGTGATCATTTAATTATAAGAACTGATGAAGAAACTTTATTGAAATTATTTAAAAATAGAGAAATAAGAATTTTACCAGAAATAGATGTAACTCAAAAGCAATTAGAAAATCCAGAAAAAGGGGAAGAGATAGTAGAGCTTGTTATCCCAGATAATTCTTATATGGAAAATCAAACTATCAAAGAATCCAGTTTTTTAGAAAGATATAATGCCAGTTTATTAGCTATTAGAGAAGGTCGGGAATTAACTCATGAAAAATTAGATAATTTTAGAATGAAAGCAGGTAATGTACTTTTGCTTTTGGTAACTGAAAATACTCTGGAAAGATTACGAAAAAATAGCAACTTTATAATTGAAGAAAAACAATTAGAAACTCCTGATTATGATTATAAAAAGATGGCGATATCCATCGGTATAGTAACAAGTGTTATAATTTTAGCCGCGTTGAATATTCTACCAATTTCAATTGCAACTTTAGGTGGTGTAGCTGCTATGGTAAGTACTGGCATGGTAGAACCTCAAGAAGTTCCAAAATCCATTAACTGGGAAGTTTTCTTTTTGCTTTCGGGATTGATTCCGCTAGGAGTAGCAGTAGAAAAAACAGGTACCGCATCATTTTTAGCAGAACAACTATTAAAAATAGCCGGTTTTTTACATCCATTCTTTATTTTAGTTATTCTTTATTTAATCGACTCTACTTTAGCAGCTATTATTGGTAACAGTTCAAGTGTTGTTTTGATGATACCAATTGCAGTTGGTGTGGCACAACAAATAGGAGCAAATCCTTTTGCCTTTTTATTAACTGTAACTTTTGCTTCAAGTTCTGCTTATTCTACTCCGATGGGTTATCAAACGAATTTAATGGTATATGGCCCTGGAGGTTATAAATTCAGTGATTTTGTTAAAGTGGGTGTTCCTTTGCAAATTATCATGTCATTAGTTATCCCTTTCTTTATTTTGCTTTTCTGGGGATTATAATACTTATTTTTAGAAAGGAGAAAATATGAATAAAAATTTAGAGGTAAAAATATTAGCTGAAAATAGTGTGGAAAAAAGAGGTCTTTTAGCTGAGCATGGTTTATCCTTTTATATTAATTATAATGATGAAGAATATCTTTTCGATACAGGTCAGGGATTAGTTCTTACCCATAATGCAAAAAAATTAGGTATAAATTTAAAACAGATATCTTCTGTGATATTAAGTCATGGCCATGATGATCATACCGGGGGCCTGTCTGAAATGTTAGAATTAAATCCCGAGCTTGAAGTTATCGCTCATAAAGATGCTTTTAGCCCTAAATTCAAAAAATCTAAGAATAAATTAGAATTTATAGGTAATAATACAGGCTTTAAAAAAATAAAAAAATTTACTAATGCAGAAAAGAAGACAAAAATAGATGAAGGTATGTTTGTTACAGGAGAAGTTCCAGTTGCAAAAAGTAAATATATAAATGAAAAATATATTTCTGAAGAAAATAATAATAAATTAGTAGATAATTTTAAAGATGATATTACATTATACTTTGAAACTGAAAAAGGAGTAGTTGTACTTCTTGGATGTAGCCATAAAGGTGTAATAAATATCTTGGAATATGTTAAAAAACTTACTAATGGTAAAAGAATAAGAGCTATTCTTGGAGGTATGCATTTAAAGCATTCTTCTGATAAAAAGGTAATAAAAATAATTGATTATTTTTCTGAATTGAATTTTGATTTATTAGTTCCTATTCATTGTACAGGAAATAAAGCAGCTATGATGATGAAAGATAGATTTAAAGAAAAGGTTAAAATAGCTTCAGTTGGAGATGATTTCAAATTTAATAAAAGTTGATTTTAACAATATGAAAGAATAAAAAGGGGTTTTAAATATGGGAAAAGGTAAAGCAGTACAGAATAAAATTAAACTAAATAATTTTCAAAATAAATTGAAAAAAACTGACAAAAAATCTTATTACCTTTTTCTTATCGGATTTAATTTAGGTTTGGATTTTGATAAAATATTCAAATTAAATAAAAAAGAAGTAAAAAACATTATTAAGAAAAGAAAAAAAGAAATAATAAGAAAAAATAAGTTAGTTGAAATAAATAATTTTCTTGAAAATTATGATGAGAAAGAAATTTTATTTTCAGATAAGGAAAAAATTTATTCTACTATTAAAAAAATTGCCGAAAAAGTGGGCCTCAATAACTTTGGTACTGAAACAATGCAGCGTAGTTTTGCTTATTTTCATTATCAATATTTTCAAGATATTGATAGAATTAAGGATCTCCTTGGTCTTGTCTCTCCGACTGCAGCTCTTCATTATATGGGATATAAAGATGATCGGTATCTCTGTTTTTATTGTAACCGAGGATGTATTTATAGAAAAAAATATAAATAAATTTAAGATTTCCAAAGGAAAAAAACTTTTATATTTTAATCCTGACAAAATTACTTGACTTTCTTTCGGAAGTATGATATTTTTAATTCAAAGATACCCGGTCGGGGTATAAAATATAATTAAATTGGTTATGAAAAAATCGGAGGTGTTTTTATGAGTTTTGAAGAAACTACATTAAAAATTGAAGGAATGCATTGTGCAGCCTGTTCTTCGAGAGTAGAAAAGGCTTTAAATAATTTAAAAGGAGTAAAAAAAGCAAATGTAAACCTCAGTACTGAAAAAGCTTATATTACTTTTAATCCAGAAATTATAAACAAGAATAAATTAATAAATGCAGTTAACGAAAGTGGTTATGATGTAAGTCAAAACCGAAAAAAAGTTATTTTTGATATAGGAGGAATGAGTTGTGCTTCCTGTGCTCAAACAATCGAAAAAAATCTTAAAGCAATGGATGGAGTTTTTAATGCAGATGTTAATATTGCAACTGATAAAGGTACAGTAGAATATAACCCTTCAGAATTGGAGAGAGATGAATTTGTAAATATTGTAAAACAAAGTGGTTATGAAATAATTTCTTTTGAAGATAAAGGCAGAGAGGATAAGGGTAAAAAAAAACTAAATGATGAGGAAAAGGTAAAGAAAGCAGAAAAGCGAATGATTGGTACCTGGGCTTTTACTATTCCTATCATTCTCTGGATGATTCCGGAAATGTTTATGGGAATAGTCTGGCCTAATAAAACTATTTTTAATTTGGGAATGATTTTACTGGCTGTTCCCCCATTATTTGTTTTTGGCAGAAAAACTTTCTCAAGTGCTTATCGTTCAGTTAAACATGGTGGAGCCAATATGGATGTTTTAATTGCAATGGGTACAGGAGCAGCATTTATTACAGGGCCAGCAGTATTTTTCACACCTATAGCTAATTTTGCAGGTGTAGCTGGAATGATTATGGCTTTTCATCTTACAGGAAAATATATTGAAGAATCTGCTAAAGGAAAAGCTTCAGAAGCAATAAAAAAATTAATGGAACTTGGAGCTAAAAAAGCCGTAATTCTTAAAGATGGAGAAGAAAAAGAGATAAAAGTGGATAAGCTTCAACCAGGAGATATTATGCTTGTTAAACCAGGAGAAAAAATTCCAACAGATGGAATTATTATAGAAGGGGAAAGTTCTATAGATGAGTCAATGGCAACAGGTGAATCAATGCCTGTTAAAAGGACTAGAGGTGATGAAGTAATAGGTGCAACTGTAAACCAAAAAGGATTTCTTAAAGTAAAAGCAACTAAAGTAGGTAAAGATACATTTTTATCTCAGGTTGTAAAAATGGTTGAAGAAGCACAGGGAACAAAAGTTCCTATTCAGAAGTTTGCAGATAAAATAACTGGAATTTTTGTTCCTACAGTGTTAGTAATAGCAACTTTAACTTTTCTTTCCTGGATTATATTTCCTGAGTTTTTCCAGGATATAGCTTATTGGGCCAGTGGCTTTTTGCCCTGGGTTGAAGCAGAATTGAATTCATTCACTCTAGCAATTTTTGCAACTATTTCTGTTTTAGTTATTGCCTGCCCCTGTGCTTTAGGACTGGCCACTCCAACAGCTTTAATGGTTGGTAGTGGTATGGGAGCAGAAAATGGTGTGTTAATTAGAAAAGGTGAAGCTATTCAAATAATGAAAGATATAAATGCTATAGTTTTTGATAAGACTGGAACTATTACTAAAGGAAAACCTGAATTGACAGATATTATTTTAACCTCAAACAGTAGTTTTGAAAAAGAAAAGGTTTTAAAATTAGCTGCCTCTGTTGAATCAGCATCTGAGCATCCTCTAGCTAGTGCTATAGTTGAAGCAGCTAAAGAAAAAAATATTTCTTTAGAAAAAATAAATAATTTTAAAGCAATAACTTCTAAAGGAGTTAGGGGCAAAATAAATGGTAAAGAGATATTAGTTGGAAATGAAAGATTTTTTAAGGAAAATAATATAGAAATTAATGATTTAAAAGATGAGTTAAGAAGCTTAGAAAATGAAGCTAAAACTGCTATGTTAGTTGGTTATGATCAGGAATTAATAGCTGTAATTGCAGTTGCTGATACTTTAAAAGAAGATTCAGTTAAAGCTATAAATGAACTAAAAAATATGGGCTTAAAAACTGCTATGATTACTGGAGATAATGAAAGAACAGCTCAGGCTATAGCGGATAAAGTAGGTATAGATCATGTAGTTGCTGAAGTGCTTCCAGATGGTAAAGTAAATGAAATAGATAACTTAAAAGAAAAATTTGGTCAGATAGCAATGGTTGGAGATGGAATAAATGATGCTCCAGCACTAACTAAAGCAGATGTTGGTTTAGCAATCGGTACTGGTACTGATATAGCAATTGAGTCAGCTGATATAACTTTAGTGAGAGGTGAACTTTCAGCAGTAGTTACTGCTGTGAAACTTTCTCGTGCTACTTTCAAAAAGATAAAGCAAAATCTATTCTGGGCATTTTTCTATAATCTTATAGCAATTCCAGTAGCTGTAGCTGGTTTGTTACATCCAGTAATAGCTGAAATAGCAATGGCTACAAGTTCTATAACTGTTGTAACAAATGCAAATTTATTGAGAAGAAAAAACATAAAAGTTTCATATTTAGAATAATATAGTAATATAAAATAAATGGAGGTGTGTAATAAATGGGATTTGCTCGTGCTTGTTTTAATCCAGGTTTTATGATGTTTCGAGGAGGTGGTTTTATGATGTTTTTATTTTGGGGAGTTTTAATTATAGCTGCAATTTATCTTTTTAAGAATTTAAATAAAGATAAAGGATATAATGAAAAAAATCATTATAGTGATAGAAGGTATGAAAGTGACAAAAGAAATGAACAGGATTTAACTTCCGAAGAGATCGCTAGAAGAAGATATGCAAAAGGTGAAATAGATAAAGAAGAATTCGAAAAAATAAAAAAAGATTTAAGGAGATAAGTATTTGACATTTTGTATTAAAGCATATATAATAATTTGTGCAGTCGAAAAATAGATTTTTTATAGTAGTTGTGCCCGTAGCTCAATTGGATAGAGCGACTGATTACGGATCAGTAGGTTAGGGGTTCGAGTCCTCTCGGGCACGCCACTTTTTGTTTATTGTAAATTTATGAAATTTTAAATCCCTGGTGAGAATATCAAAATTCTACCAGGGATTTTTTATGTTTATTTTAAAGCTTCAGGCCTGTCAGACGAAAAATCATTTTTGTTAAGTGATTCTAATATATTTTTAGTCTTTTTATTAAATTCATTAAAATTCTTTTTAGTTTTTTCCTGTACTTCTTCTCGTATTTCATTGAATTCCTTAAAATTATTAATTACTATCCCAACTAAATTATCATCCAGTTCTTTATTTATAGCCATATCATTTAAAATATTTTTTACTTTTGAATATTTCATACCTTTTCTATAAGGTCTATCTTCTGTAATTGCAGTAAAAACATCAGATACACCCATGATTTTTGAGCCTAAAGATAATTGATTTTCATTTAAATGAAATGGATAACCTTCGCCATTTAATTTTTCATGATGATAAGAAGCCCATTCTCTAATTGTATTTAAATTTGAAGAAGTTGAAAGAGCCTGATATGTATAATAGGTATGGGTTTTCATAATGTTCCATTCTTCATTTGTTAGTTTACCAGATTTATTTAAAATATTAGGCGGAACCACAAGTTTACCAATATCATGTAAATAACCAGCAATTTTCATTTTTTTCTGTTCTTTTTTGCTGAAATTTAAATATTTACTTAAATGTGATGAAATTGCAGCAATACCTTCTGAGTGAGTTGCAGTAAAAGAACTTCTGAAATCTATAATATGGCTTATTAAATTGCTTATTTTGAGAACTTCATTGTAATCAATTAACCAGATAGGAGGTTGAAAAAAACTATCCAGTTTTTTCTCTATTCTTGTATTAGAAATAATGTTAAGCCAAAAGTCTTCTCTTATTGATAGTTTGGTAAATTTTTGTACTGCTTCAGGAAAAAACCGAATTTCTTTATTTTTTTTGATTATTTTCTTTATGTTTTTTCTTTGACTTAAAACAGGTGAATCATCTCTAATTAAAACGGCTATCCTATCAGCTAGGTGTAATATATTACTTAAAGTAGGAATTTCATCATTAGTATTTTTATCCCATTCATGGTGGTGATATCTAATAATTTCTGGTATATCAGCTATTGGAGAATTACTTTTTAGTAATTGATAACCTATTTCAGCATGTTGATTACTACGACTATCAAAACTTAGATCAGAAAAACTTTGATGTAGATAAAAAACTCCTAAATCATGGATTAAAGCAGAAATAACTAATTTTTTTAATTGAGTTTCAGAAAGATTCATTTCTTGCCCTAATTCTAAAGAAATATAAGCTACTTTTTTGTGATGACCTACAACGGTTTCACTGATTAAGTCCATAGAATAGGAAAAAGATTTTAAAATTTCATATACTCCAATTTTTTCATCGAATTTGCTCATTAAGGATATGCCTCCCAGGTTTTAGAATTTTATATTGAAATGATTTAGTTTAAATGTAGTATTATGTGATATTTTATCATAAAATTTTGAGTAATAAAAGAAATTGAAAAGTATAATATCTTAAATCCTTGACATGAAAATAAGATTTAAATATAATACTTTCAGAGAAGGATAATAATTTAGTTAAGGAGAAAATTATGGATAGAGATAAGAAATTTATGGATTTAGCTTTCAAAGAAGCTGAAAAAGCTTTTAAAAAAAGAGAAGTTCCTATAGGAGCAATTGTGGTAAAAGATGATGAAGTTATCGGGAAAGGGTATAATTTAAAAGAAAAAAATCAGGACCCAACTGCTCATGCTGAAATTATTGCTATTAAAGAGGCCTCTGCTAAGATTGGTAGTTGGCGTTTAGAAGAGTGTGAAATATATGTAACCTTAGAACCCTGTCCGATGTGTGTTGGTGCTATGCTTCAGGCTAGAATTGAGAGATTGGTATTTGGAGCTTATGATTCAAAGGGAGGGGCAGTGGGCTCTCTTTATGATTTGAGTGATGATAATAGATTTAATCATACAATAAAAGTCAAAAGTGGTTTTATGGCAGAAAAAAGCAGTAAACTTTTAAAAAGATTTTTTGAAAGTTTGAGGACCGGGAAGGATGGGTGAGTCTGGTTGAAACCGCCTGACTCGAAATCAGGTAGGCACTTTATTAGTGTCTCGAGGGTTCGAATCCCTCTCCTTCCGCCAATTTCAAGTTATGCTTGACAAAAGCAATAATATTTAATATAATACTTGATGTGCGACAAAATAAAAAATAATAAATACATGGAGAGGTGTCCGAGTCTGGCTTAAGGGGCCCGCCTGGAAAGCGGGTGTAGGCTAACACCTACCGAGGGTTCGAATCCCTCCCTCTCCGCCATTCATTTATGACCTTTTAAAGAGGTCTTTTTTTTATGTCAAATTTTATTTTAAATAACTAGAGTTTGTTTAAGTAATACTATATATGATACTATATAGCTAAGATATGAAATGGATATTAATAAAATAATCATATTTAAAAGGATGATTTTATGTTAATTGAATTGATATATAATATGGCTCTGGTGATTTTATTTATATTGCTTTCTGTTCGTTTAAAAGAACATTTATTGAAAAGTGAAGTTTCAGATCCATATTATTATAAAATTACTATCTCTTTTTTAGCTGCTTTGGTAACTATTATTTTAATGAAGAGACCTTTTGTATATCAAGGGATAGCTTTTGATTTAAAAAGTATTCCTATATTTTTAATATCCTATGTATATAGTTGGAAATATGGGCTAGTAGTAATATCCTTACCTGCTTTCTATAGAAGTATGCTTGGTGGTGAATGGGCACTGGCTGTTATTTTGTTTGAAATTATATTTCCAATGATTGTTGGAGGTTTATATCATAAAAATAAAGATAGTATAATAGTTTCTTTAGATAAAAAAGAAATTATAAAAGCATATAGTTGGGTTTTGATAATTGGTTTTCTAATGCTTATTATAATTTTGGATTATCCATTATTGTTTTGGGTGAAAATAATCCCTGTCTTTTCCTTTTTTTCATTATTTACTCTTTTAAATTCTACAATGCTTATTAATGATACTAATAAAAGTATCTATCACAATATTGTAAAATATGATGATTTACAACAAAATTTAATAGAAAATCAAAATAAACTTGAAAAAACCAGGAATAAAATGGATCTAATAGGTAAATTATCACATGAATTTAAAACTCCTCTTAATCTGATATTTTCAGCAGTACAGATGATAAATTTAAATAATAAAAATAGTAAAAATAATATAAAAAAATATACAGAAATAATAACTCAAAATGGATATCGAATGTTACGACTGGTCAATAATTTAATTGATTTGGTAAAAATGGATGTTGATTCTTTTTCACTTGAATTTAAAAATGCTGATATAGTAGATATTTTAAAAACGGTAACTGATTCTGTAAAATCTTATATAGATAATAAAGATAGAGAAATAAAATTTGTTACAGATTTAGATAAAAAAATAGTAAAATGTGATCCTGTTAATATTGAAAGAATTATTTTGAATTTACTTTCAAATGCAGTAAAATTTACTAAAAAAGGTGATATAATAACTGTAAGTTTATATAATGAAGAAAATATGATTAAAATTTCAGTTAAAGATAATGGTATTGGGATAGAAGAAGAAAAATTAAAATATATATTTGATGAGTTCAAACAAATTGATGAATCTATGACCAGGAATAGTGAAGGTAGTGGATTAGGACTCTCTATTGTAAAGTCTTTAGTTGAAATGCATGAAGGAGAAATAACTGTTAAAAGTAGAGAAGAACAAGGTTCAGAATTTATTATTTCTCTTCCAGATAAAAAAATAGATGGAGAAAAAGTCGAAGATTTTAAATTTAAAGATAATATAAATAAAACAGCTTTAGAACTTTCTGATATAGAATTTTAGTTTTTAGAGGAGTGAGTTTATGGGATCTATAGTAGTAATTGGAGGTAGTAATATAGATTTAAAAGGATATAGTGAAAATTATTTACCAAATACATCTAATCCAGGTCATATAGAAGAAAGTTTAGGAGGCGTAGGTCGTAATATTGCTGAAAATCTGGGGATTTTAGGAAATGATGTTATTTTTCTTACTTCTGTAGGTGATGATCATTTTGGGAAAAAATTAATAGAAGAAACTTCCAGCTCTCAGGTAAATTTAGATTATGTAAAAGTTACTAATAAAGAAAAAACAGGATTGTATCTTGCTCACCTTGATGAACATGGAGAATTAATTGCTGCAATTTCCGGAATGGAAATAATGAATAGTATTGATAAACTTTACATAAAAGAAAATGAAGAAATAATAAAAAATTCATCTTTAGTTATCTTTGATACAAATCTTAATTATGAGGTTATTGAATATATTTTGCAAATAACTAAAAATAATAGGATTATTACTTTTGGTGAACCTGTTTCTATTGATAAAGGTAAAAAATTAGTAAAGCAAATAAAAAATATCGATTATTTAAGTCCTAATTTAGATGAAGCAGAAATGCTTCTTGGCCTTAAAATTAATAAAGAGGATGATTTTTCCCTAAGATTGAATAGAATTAAAGAAAAATATAATAGCTATGAAAAATTTCCTGTAATGTTTGTCAGCTGTGGTGAAAAAGGTGTTTTAATTCTTAGTAAAGGAAAAGATGATTTTGTTAAAGCTGAAAAAATTTCTGAAGAAGATCTGGAAGAAACAACCGGTGCTGGTGATGCCCTTGTAGCTGGAATAGCTAGTAAATTAGTCAGGGAAAGAAATGATTTTGAAAAGGCGGTTGAGTTTGGAATTAAAATAGCTTCATTGACAGTTAAAAGTAAATTTACTGTCAATCCTAATTTAAAAGAAAAAATAAAGGAGATAAAGGGGGAGGAATAATTATGAAAAATGATTTAAATAAATATCTTGATATTAAAGATGATGTTAAAGAAGCACTTGAAAATAACAAGCCTGTGGTAGCTTTAGAATCTACTATTATTGCTCACGGAATGCCCTATCCAGAAAATATTGAAACTGCAATAGAAATTGAAGATCTTTTAAGGAAAAGAGGTGTAGTTCCAGCTACTATAGCAATAATTGATGGTAAAATAAAGATAGGTCTAAGTAAGGAAGAGATTGAATTTTTAGGTCAATCTAAAGAAGTTCTCAAAGTTAGTAGAAGAGATCTTCCAGTTATTTTAGCCCGAAAAAAGCACGGGGCTACTACTGTTGCTGCTACGATGATTTCTGCTGAAATGGCTGGAATAAATATTTTTGTAACTGGGGGAGTAGGAGGGGTCCACCGAGGTGCTGATAAATCTTTTGATATTTCTGCTGATTTAGAAGAACTTAAAAGAACTAGTGTTGCTGTTGTTTCAGCAGGAGTAAAATCTATTTTAGATATTGGACTTACTTTAGAAAAACTTGAAACTTTTGGAGTTCCAGTTTTAGGATATAAAACTGTAGAATTTCCCGCTTTTTATAGTCGCAAAAGTGGATATAAAGCAAATTATAAAATTAAATCAGCCAGAGATGGGGCAGAAATTATTAAAACAAAATGGGAATCTGGATTAGATGGAGGTTTAATGGTTGCTGTACCGGTACCAAAAGAAGATGAAATTGAATCTGATATAATTAATGAAAAAATAGAACAGGCTCTTACAGAGGCAAAGGAGAGAAATATTTCAGGTAAAGAACTTACTCCTTTTCTTTTAGATAGAATAAAAGAGATAACTGATGGTCAAAGTCTTGAAACAAATATTTCTTTAGTAAGAAATAATGCAAAAGCAGGGGCCGAAATTGCCAAAGAATTGAGTAATATTAAAAATAAATAAAACTAAAAAAAGCGGTGGTTAACCACCGCTTAATTTTTTAGGATCCTCCATTTCTAAATAAGTTAGCAAAATCATTGGGGAGTATTTTATTATTTTCTATTGCTCTGGCTATTTTTTCTTGATCATATTCAACTTCCCTACTTATAAAATCGATACTATCTTTTTTAATATTTAGAATAATATAAGTTGCTCCCGGATTACCGTGTTTGGGTTTGCCTGCACTACCTGCATTTGCAATGTATTTTCCATTTATGACTTTAAAATAAGGTAAATGGGTATGACCACTTAATAAAACATCAAACTTAAATTTTTCGGCAATTTCTTTGACTTCTTCACTATCAGCATATAAATATTCATTGTTTTTTCGAGGACTTCCATGTACTAAGTATAAATTCCAGCCTTCAATATTCATTTTCTTTTCTTTAGGAAGTTCTGCCAGCCATTGCTTATTTTCTTCACTTACTTCTTCCTGAGTCCAGAATAATGATTTATTGGCATTTTCTGTTTCTTTTTGAGTATCATAGTCACAGCCACAGGCCATGAGTTCTTCTCCTGTACTTTCATCATAATTGCCCTGAATAGTAAATATATTTTCTTTTTTAATTAGATTAATTACTTCATTTGGGTAGGGGGCATATCCTACAAGGTCTCCTAAACAAATAATTTTATCAACATTTTGTTTTTTGATGTCTTTTAATACTTTTTTTAGTGCAAATATGTTTGCATGAATATCAGAAATAAAAGCAATTTTCATTTTTATCACCTCAATAGAATTTTTATGCTGCAATCTTTTCTTTATCTTTAAACCAGTGGGTAGTATTATTTGCAATTCTAACTAATGTTAACATTAATGGTACTTCAACAAGAACACCTACTACTGTTGCTAAAGCAGCTCCTGAAGTTAATCCAAAAAGACTAATAGCAGTTGCTACAGCCAGTTCAAAAAAGTTACTTGCTCCAATCATACTTGCTGGGGCTGCAATATCATGTGGTATCTTCCAGAATTTGGCCCAGAAATAAGCAATTGAAAAGATGAAAAAAGTTTGAATTATTAGAGGTATAGCTATTAACACAATGTGTAAAGGATTATTTAAGATAACATCTCCCTGAAAAGAGAAGAGAAGAATGAGAGTTAAAAGTAAGCCTACCACCGTGAAATTGCTTATTTTATCGAGGAATACATTTTCAAACCAGTCTTTTCCCTTTTTCTTAACAAAGTATTTACGGGAAAGATAACCAGCTGCTAGAGGAATAACAATAAAAAGACCTACTGACATAAAGACAGTTTCATAAGGGACATTGATATTACTTACTCCTAACAATATTTTAACAATAGGAGCATAGGCAATAAGGAGGATCAGGTCGTTAACTGAAACCTGAATTAAGGTATAGGCAGGATCACCATCAGTTAAATAACTCCAGACAAAAACCATAGCAGTACATGGGGCTGCTCCTAAAAGGATTGCTCCAGCTACATATTCCTGAGCCAGTTCAGCTGCAATAAAATTTGAAAATATAACTTTTAAAAATAACCAGGAAAAGAAAAACATTGTAAAAGGTTTAATAATCCAGTTTACAGTTAAAGTAACTATTAATCCTTTTGGCTTTTTACCTACATTAGTTATACTTTCGAAATCAATTTTAGCCATCATTGGATAGATCATAAGCCAGATTAAAACAGCTACTGGAATTGAAACATGAGCATATTCCATTTTGCTTAAGGTATTAGGAATGATTGGTAGGTTACGTCCAATGAAAACTCCGGCTATAATACAAAGTGCTACCCAGATACTGAGATATTTTTCAAAAAAGTTAAGTCCGCCTTCAGCTGTGTTTTTCAACTTGTTTTCATCTGTCATTTTAAATATCACCTCATAATTTTTAATTATTTTTTATATTACATAAATCTTTGTTTTTGGTTTCCAGGTATTTTTTCTCAACTTCCTTTAAACCTAAATTTTTAAAATCTAAAGTTTGTAGATTGTTTAAGGATTTTAGAAATTCATTATATCTATCCTGATTGAGACTATAATAGGACCACTGTTTATCTTTTTTTTCATTAACTAAATTCAATTCTTTAAATCTGGATATATGTTGGGAAATGCAGGGTTGAGTTCGATCTAAAATTTCTGTTAATTCACAGACACATAAAGTATCCTCAGAAATCAATTTTAAAATTTTAAAGCGGGTATTATCTGATATACATTTTAAAAAATCAATAATATTTTTTTCTTCAGATGGCATTTTTTCACCTCTTTTAAATTAATTTGTATATAAGTATTTACTAATATAAGTATATAATTATATGATTTTGAAATCAAGGATTTTAGTTGAATTTTACATTTTTTTAATAAATTTAACGTTATGTTAACAAAATAACTAGTTATTTAAAAAGTACAGAAATGGAATGCTTGACAAAAGGGGTTCTTTTTAGTATAATATAAGTCGTGTCACAAGGTGAGTAACCTTGAAAATAGATATAAATTTTGCCGTACTAGATGGGGCGGTAGCGGTGCCCTGTAACCTGCAAGCCGCTATAGCAGGATTGATAGCCGCGCTAAGGGTCTCGCCTTTTAGGGTCTGGCCCTGGAAAGTGGTGTTGACGGTTGGGTCTTGCGCAATGGAGCTCTGTGAAACCCGTCAGGTCCGGGAGGAAGCAGCGGTAAGCAGATGTCTCCATGTGCCGCAAGGTTGCCTGGCCCGAGCTAACTACCAGGGTAACGCCTGGAAGGGGAGATTCGAAGCCGGTGTACGGCATTTAAGATATTTAAGTAACCCTCTCATTAGAAGAGGGTTTTTCTATTAATGAATATAATTAATGCAGGAAAAGTTGTTTTAATCTAGAATAAAATAAGTTAAGAAGAAGATAATTAATAAAGGAGAAATATTTATGGCTTTTTTGTCCTTATACCGCAAATATAGGCCTGAAACTTTTAATGATTTAGTGGGACAGGAATATGTGGTCCAGACTTTGAGGAATGCTCTTAAAAATCAAAGAATTGCCCATGCCTATCTTTTTGCCGGACCGAGAGGTACTGGTAAAACGTCTACTGCTAAAGTTTTTGCAAAGGCTCTTAACTGTGAAGACGATTCCAGCTATGAGCCATGTGGAGTTTGTGAAAACTGCAAAAAAATTTCTTCAGGTCAATCAATGGATGTTATAGAAATAGATGCTGCCTCAAATAGAGGAATAGATGAAATTAGAGAATTAAGAGAAAAAGTTAAATTTTATCCCAGTGAAGGAACTTATAAAGTATACATCATTGATGAAGTCCATATGTTAACTAAGGGTGCTTTTAATGCCCTTTTAAAAACTCTGGAAGAGCCACCGGAAAATGTAATATTTATTTTGGCCACTACTGAACCTCATAAAGTAATATCTACCATTCTTTCTCGTTGTCAGAGGTTTGATTTTTCTCTATTATCAATAACTAATATAATAAAAAGGTTAACTCATATATGTGAAAAAGAAGAAGTTGAATATGAAGATGATGCTCTTAATTTGATAGCTCACAGTTCTAATGGTGGTATGAGAGATGCAATAAGCATTCTTGATCAGGCCATTTCATTTACTAATGATGATATTACTGCTGATAAACTTCGAGATATGCTAGGTAAAATTGAAAAAGGAATTTTAAGAGATTATATTAAATATGTAGCTGAAAATAATACTGCTGAGGCTTTAGAGCTGGTTAATAATTTAATAGAGAAAGGAAAAGGGGTTTCCCGTTTTGTTAATGATCTTATCGAACATATAAGACAATTACTTTTAATAAGAGAATGCGGTATTAATAATGATTTAATTGAATACCCACCTTCTAGATTGAAATTGTTAAAAGGTGAAAGTGAAATATTGGATAGTTCTAAATTGTTAAGAATGCTTGATATATTAACTAATATAGAAAAAGATATCAAATTTTCTAATCAACCTAGATTAACTCTTGAAATGGGAGTTGTGAAGATGACTTCTCCTGAAGCTGATGATTCTATTCAGGGATTAAAAACAAGAGTAGCTCAACTTGAATACGAATTAAGAAAAAATACAACTGAGATAGAAAATAGAATTGATAAAAATAATTCTTCAAAAAATATAAAAGCAAAAAGAGATAATGAAGAAAGTGAAAAAAAAGAAGTTGAAAGTATTGAGAGAGAAATCAAAAATAAAGATGACAATATAAATAAAACTGAAAGTAAAAATAAAGTTAGTAGTAGTATTAACTTAGAAGATGTGCGGAATGCCTGGCCAGTTATATTAAAGCAGGTTAAAAAAGAAGATATTAAAACTAATGCTTATCTAAAAGAAGGAAATGTTTCTAAGGTTGAAAATAGCACTATTTTTATAGAATTTCCTGAAAATAAGAAATTCCATAGAAGTGGAGCAGAAAAAAATAAAAAGCTAATTAAGAAAAAAGTAAGTAGAGTGCTCTCTAAAAACTGTGAACTTGAGTTTGTAGTCAAAGGAGAGTATAATATAAACAATGGTGGTGATCAAACTTCCAAAAATAAAAAAACTAAAAAAAAATTAGAAGATGATGATTTAGTTAATACTGTTTTGGAAATGTTTGATGGTAAGGTTATTGAGACTAATGAAAATAGCATTAAAGATTAATTAAGTTATTTAATAATAAGGAGGTTTTTTAAAATGAATATGAACAAACTTATGAAACAGGCAAAGCAAATGCAGGCTAAAATGTCTAAAGTTCAGGAAGAATTAGAAGAAAAAACAGTTGAAGCCACTGCTGGTGGTGGAGCTGTTAAAGTAGTAGTAAATGGAAAACAGGAAGTTATTGATCTGGAAATAGACAAGGATGCTGTAGATCCCGAAGATGTAGAAATGTTAGAAGATTTAATTTTGGCAGCTGTTAATGAAGGCTTAAGAAAAGTGCAGGATATGGTTGATGATGAAATGGGTAAAGTTACTGGTGGGATGAATATCCCAGGTATGCCCTAATGAATCATTATCCCCGACCTATGGGGCGGCTCATTGGTGAGCTGGGTAAACTTCCAGGGATTGGTCCTAAAACAGCTCAAAGACTTGCCTTTTATATTTTAGGGTTAAGTAAAGCTGAAGTCAATGAATTAAGTGATGCTTTATTAGATGCCAAAGAAAATATAAAATTTTGTTCTGTTTGCAATAATTTAACTGAAAGTGATCCTTGTAGATTCTGTAAATCTCCAGATAGAGATCAATCTGTGATATGTGTGGTTGAAAGTCCTAAAGATGTAATTGCTATGGAAAAAACTGGTGAATACAAAGGGCTTTATCATGTATTACATGGTGCCATTTCACCAATAGATGGAGTTGGCCCTGATGATATAAGGATACAAAATTTATTACCACGCCTGGAAGAGGAAGAAGTTGAAGAGGTTATAGTTGCAACTGATCCTAATGCTGAAGGAGATGCAACTGCTATGTATCTTGCAAAACTTCTCAAACCACTTGGGGTAAGAGTTACCAGGATTGCTCATGGTCTGCCTGTAGGTGGAGATCTTGAGTATGCTGATGAAGTTACTCTTTCAAAAGCACTTGAAGGTAGAAGAGAATTATAAACAGTCAATAATAATAAAATAGTTTATAATAAAGAGTCCTTCCCTGTAACAGGGAGGGCTTTTTTCTTTAACAATATTGAAATTATATGATATAATATTATCAGTAATTATTTTCAATTTTATCAAAAAATATAAGAAACTAGGTGAAAAGATGAAAATGAAAATATATCAAAATTTAAAAAATAAAATTTATTTTATACCAGGAATTTATGGAGTAGGAGCATTGATAATTTCATTTATTATTATTACTATTGATAATCAATATGGGAAAGTATTATTGGAAGTGCTTCCTAATTATTTTTTCACCTCAGTTGATCTGGCCCGAGATATTCTTTCAACATTAGCAGGTTCTCTTTTTGGAATGATAACTATTTCTTTTTCAACTATAATGGTAGTATTAACTATGTATTCTTCCCAATTTTCCCCGAGAACAGTACAGGATTTCTTAAGAAGCAAAATGACATTAAAAGTTTTGGGGGTATTTGTTGGGGGATTCATTTATTCAATTATTACTTTACTTTTTATGAAAGATTCCCCTGAAAGTAATGCTGTATTTTCAGCTTTTTTTGGGGTTATTATTGCTATAATTTGTCTTGGTTACTTTGTTATTTTTATTCATCATGCTGCAAATTCTGTACAGGTAAATATTTTAATTGAAAAATTAAGAGATGAAGTAATTGAACTTGTTAATAATATTGAAGAAAGAAATAATAGTGATGACCGGATAAGAAATGAATCTCCTGCAGATTTAGAAAAAATCACATCAGGTGATCCGATAAGTATTTATGCCAATGAAAGTGGATATATTCAGGATATAGCTGATTTAAAGTTAACTACTAAAGCGGGGAAAGAAGATATTGTAGTTAGAGCTGAAAAAATGATAGGTGATTATGTAACTGAAAATAGTATTATTTTTTCAATCTGGGACTATGATGGAGAAATTGAAGATTTAGATCTCCTAAAATTTGTGACTATAGATAGTGAAAGAAGCAAAGAAAATGATATTGAATTTGGATTATTAAAATTAACAGAAGTTGCTTTGAAGGCTATTTCTCCTGGAATTAATGATCCCAATACTGCTGTTTTTTGTATAAATCAATTAGGCTGGATTTTATCTAGAATAGCTGTTGCTAACTTAGAAAATACATATTATTATGATGAAGATGATAATCTAAGATTTATACTCGAAGATATTTCCTTTGGTGATTTATTATATAAAACATTTTATCAATTAAGATATTATGGAAATAGAGATGTATCTGTAGCTGGTGCTCTTTTAGATTCCTTATTAATTGTAGCAGAAGGTAGTCCTAAAGATGTGAAAGATAAAATCTGGCATTTTAGCGGTTTTATACTTGCAGGATTTGATGAAAATGTTTTAGAAGATGAAGATAAGTTATTTTTGAATAGAAAAATAAAGAGATTATCAGTTGAAACTAATAAAGGAGCTGATTCGAGACCATATTTTGAATTAGATGAAAAAGAGGAGGTTTTTAATGATGAGTGATTTTTACCGAAAAAAAGCTAAAGAAGTATTTACTGAACTTGGAACAGGTAAAGAAGGTTTAAGTAAAAAAGAAGCTCAAAAAAGATTAGAAGAAAATGGAGAAAACAAACTGGAAACAAAAAAAGGAACTCCGAAATGGAAACTTTTATTATATCAATTTAAAGATGTACTTATGATTTTGTTGTTGGTAGCTGCAGGAATGTCTCTTATTATCCAAAATTATCGTGATGGGTTAGTAATGATAGCAATAGCTCTTATTAATGCGATAATTGGATTTTTTCAGGAATATAAAGCAGAAGCAATCATGGCTTCACTTGATAATCTTGTAAAATCTCCTGCTAAAGTTATTAGAGATGGTGAAATTGAAGAAATTCCACAGGAAAATTTAGTTGTGGGAGATATAATTAAACTGGAAGAAGGAGATAAAATTCCAGCAGATGTAAGGGTAATGGAGGCATTTAATTTAAGAACAAATGATGTTTCACTTACTGGTGAATCTATGCCTCAGGAAAAAATAAGTAATGCTATTGATGAAGAAAGAACTTTAGCTGATAGAGATAATATGGCTTATTTAGGTACAAATGTAGCTTCAGGCTCCGCTAAAGGAATTGTTGTTAAAACAGGTATGGATACTGAAATGGGTAAGATAGCCTCACTTACTCAGGAAGAAGAAAAATCATTATCTCCCTTACAGAGTGAGCTTAAGGTAATTGCTAATAGAATAGCAATTTTTGCAGTAATTATTGGTTTTTCTTTATTTGGTGTTAGTATTTATCAGGGTATGGGTTTAAATTTCGCTCTTGTTTATGGATTGGGAATAGCTGTGGCAGTAGTTCCTCAGGCTCTTCCAATGCAGATAACAGTTGCTTTATCTCAGGGAGTAAAACGTCTGGCAGAGGAAAATGCAGTTGTGAAAAAACTGTCTTCTGCTGAAACTTTAGGATCAACTAATGTTATTTCAACAGATAAAACAGGCACTTTAACCAAAAATGAAATGACAGTTAAAAAAGTATGGTTTAATAATAAAGAATATGAAATTACCGGTCTTGGTTATAAACCTGAAGGTGATATTCAGGATGAAGAGGGAACTTCTTTAACTGATGATAAAATAGATGAACTTGAAATAATGTTTGATGCAGCTACAATGGCTTCAAATGCTGAGATACATAAACCAGATGAAGAACATTCAGGCTGGTATGCTATTGGTGACCCTACTGAAGCTGCTTTGATTACCCTTTCTACTAAGTTAGGAACTCGTTCTCCAAAAGAAGATGAAGAAAATCCGGAAATTCATGAATTTGGTTTTGATTCTGACAGAAAAAGAATGAGTTCAATTAGAGAATTTGAAGATGGTAATGTATTAACAATGAAAGGTGCTTTAGGTAGCATTTTATCAATAAGTAAATATATGTACAAAGATGGAGAAAAGGTAGAAATCACTGAAGAAGATAAAGAAAAGTTAAATAAATTAAATGAAAAATATTCAAAAGATGCGATGAGAGTCCTGGCTATAGCCTATCGTAAACTTGGAGAAGATGAAACAGATTATGTTATAGAAGAAATTGAAAGAGATGTAGTTTTTCTTGGATTAGTAGCTATGATAGACCCACCAAAAGAAGGGGTTAGAGAAGCTATAGAAAATTCACATAAGGCCCATATTGATACCTATATAATGACTGGAGACCATGCAATAACTGCTCAGGCAGTAGGAAGAGAAATTTCTCTTTCAGTTGATGGAAGTGAAGTCCCAGTTTTAACCAGTAAAGATTTAGGTGAATTAAGTGATGAAGAATTAAAACAAATAATGGATGATAATGAATCTCTAATTTTTTCCAGAGTTTCACCTGAAGATAAGTTGCGAATAGTCAAAATCTTAAAAGAACAGGGTAAAATTGTTGCTGTGACTGGAGATGGAGTAAATGATGCCCCTGCTTTAAAAAGTGCCCATATAGGTGTAGCTATGGGACAGATGGGCACAGATGTATCTAAAGAAGCTTCTGAGTTAATACTTCTTGATGATAGTTATCCCACACTGGTAAAGGCAATCAGAGAAGGAAGAACAATTTATAATAATTTAAAGAAAACAGTACTGGCATCATTAACCAGTAATGGAGCAGAACTTACTATAGTATTATTAGGTATGCTTTTTGCTGGGTTTTTTAAATGGCCTGTTCCAATTTTAGCTATTCAGATTCTTTCTATTGATTTATTAGCAGAAATACTTCCTTTAACAGCCTTAACCTTTGATCCAGGTTCTGAACATATTATGACTGCTCCTCCTCGCGAAAGAGATGAACATATAGTTAATAAAAGCACGTTTAGTGAAATAGTATTTTTTGGTTTTTTAATGGGAGGATTAGGATTTTTAAATTATGCTTTATTTGTTAATGATATAGGAGAAATATTTAGCAATAGTCATAGCCTTTATCCAAGAGCTACTACTATATCCTATTTAACAATTGTATTCAGTCAATTTATTAATATTTTATCAAGAAGATATGAATATAGAAGTATTTTCAACAAAAATTTCTTTAATAATAAAAAAATACTTTATTCAATTGGATTATCAATTATTATGGTCCTGATAGTAATTTATACTCCCGGTTTAAATAGTTATTTAGGTTTTGCAGGAGTTACAGCAGGTGATTGGTTGAGAATATTAACAGGAGCTTTAATCTTTTTGGCTGCTCATGAGTCATTTAAAATCTATAAAAGAAAAAATGAGAATGAATAATTTTAACTTTACAATTTAATATGTTAAAGTTAAAATATAAATAGAGAATTTCAGGAATAAAAATGAGAAGGGAGAAAAAAGGAGGTAGATATTTATTTCTGGAGAAACTTTTGGTATTTTGTCAATTATACCACCGGTGTTGGCTATTGTTCTGGCAATGTACACAAGGGAAGTATTGGTTTCTTTGTTTGCAGGTGTCTGGTCTGGAGCTTTAATAGTATCTAATTGGAATCCGATTTCGGCAACAACATTATCTTTACGCTGGATTGTAGACATAGTTAACAGCCCCTGGAATGCTAAATTTTTGATATTAATTATGTTGATGGGGGCAGGAGCAGCTCTTATTTACAAGTCAGGTAGTGTTCTTGCTTTAGAAAGATGGATTGGTAATACTGTTAAAACATCTCGAGATTCACAAATTTTAACCTGGTTAATTGGTATGTTTATATTTATTGATTCTTATACCAGTACAATTGTTACTGGTAATGCTACAAGAGATGTTAGTATAAAAAATAAAACTTCTAGAGAAGCTCATTCTTATATTTTAGACTCAACAACTGCTCCGGTTACTACTTTCGGGCCTGTATCTAACTGGATAGGTTATCAGGTTTCCATGATAGCTGCTGGATTTACAGCTGCTGGGATAACTGCAGCTCAAGTGGGAGCAACTCCTTATGCAACATTTTTACGTTCTATTCCCTGGAACTTTTATTGTTTATTAGCATTTTTTATGGTTGGTTTTATATCAATTTCTCAACGTTATTATGGACCTATGCTTGATGCTGAATGGAGATCTCGAAAAGAAGGAAAATTGATGAGAGATGATGCAGAAGCTTTATCTGATATTTCTTCAGATGTTGGTGAACAGAGTGAGAAAAATCCTAAACTAATCAACTTCTTTTTACCTATTTTTGCTTTATTAATTGTAGGAGTTTTTTCAATGTGGTGGCTTGGTGGAGGATATCAAGCTGATGTTAGTATAGCAAAAGCATTTCAGGAAACTGATATTGCTCTGTCACTTCTTTATGGTTCATTTGCTTTTGTACTTTTTGCTTTAATCGGTTCTCTTGGTTATAATACTATGGATTTAAGTGAGGCAAGTGATGCAATAGTTAATGGTTTTAAAACTATGGTTATAGCAGCTGCTATTATAATTTTAGCCTGGACAATAGGTCATGCAACAGATCAAGTAGGTACTGCTGAATATGTAGTTGAAATATTGATGGATATTGGTTTACCGGGAAGAGCACTTCCAATAATAGTATTTTTAGCAGCTATGTTTATTTCATTTACAACAGGTACTTCCTGGGGAACAATGGCTATTTTAACTCCAATTGCAGTTTCAACAGGATATGAATTAGTAGGTTTTGAAATAGTACCTGTACTTATGGGAGTTCTTTTTGGAGGAGCCATTTTTGGTGATCATGTTTCCCCAATTTCTGATACTACAGTGATGTCATCAATTTTTGCTGGTTCTGATCACATAGATCATGTTCGAACCCAGATCCCCTTTGCTCTTACTGCTGCTGTAGTTACTATTTTAACTTTGATACTTTATGCTTTAGGAATTTCCTCGGTTTTTCTACTTTTGATTATTGCTTTTGCTCTGACTATAGTTTCAGTTTTTGTTTTAAATAAATGGGATGCAAAAAGAAAAGGATTACCTGAGATTATGCCCACAGCTAAAGAAATAGAAAATGGAATTACGGATAAAACTCAAGAAAAGGTATTTAATAAGATTGCTATCACTGCTATTTCATTTTATTTGATTTATATGATTGGTATTTTCTTATTTTCAAGATTAGGTGGATAAATAAGAAAATATAATAATATTTTTATAAAAAAATTGCCCTCTGTTATTAGTTTTTGATATACTTAATAGCAGAGGGTTTATTATATTAGAAAAGAAATAATAATATAGTTAGAAAATTATAAAATAGTCTAAGAGGTGAAGATTAAAATGAAAAATAATGATAAAAAATTTTTTTACAATGGAAAAATTTTTACTTCTAATCCAGAACAAAAAACTGCTAATTCAATGTTTATAGCAGATAGCAAAATAGTTTGGATTGGGAATGAAAAAGAATTTAATAAAAAATTTATTAATGATGAATATAAAAAAATAAACTTAGAGGGAAAGAGAATTTTACCTGGATTTATTGATCCTCATATGCATGCAATATATCTTGCTAGAGATGCAAGTAAAATCGCCTGTCTTCCCCCAAATATAAATTCTATAGCAGATCTTAAAAAAAGAATAGAAGAAAAGAAAAAAGGATTAGATAAAGGAGAGTGGATAGAAGGTTGGGGATATGATGAAGGAAAGTTAAAAGAAGGTAGAAGCCCTAATCGTTATGACTTAGATGAAGTTGCCAAAGATTATCCAGTAGTTATAACCAGAACCTGTAATCATATTGCTGTAGCTAATTCAAAAGCATTAGAAATTTTAGGTATAGATAAAAATACTCCTGAGCCAGGAGAAAATCAAATTGATAAAGATGAAAATGGGAAATTAACTGGTATTTTTCGTGAAAAGGCAATGATGTTATTAAGTTCGCGTATGCCTTCTAACAGCATTGAAGATGATGCAGAAATTTTAGCAAATTATAGTGAAAATTTATTTGCCCATGGTATTACAACAATAACAGATAGTATGGCTGAAACAAAGCCAGTTGATTATTATGAAATGTATCAAAAAGCAATAGACAAAGGTTTAAAACAAAGATCTATTTTATATTATAAATGGGATGATTTAAAAGATGGTTTTTCTATAGATAAGAGCAAAAAAGATTTATCTTCTCAGGTTCATGTTGGTGGAGTAAAAATTTTAGCTGATGGTAGTGTATCAGGTAAAACTGCCTGGGTAAAACCTCCATATTTAGGAGAAAAGGATAACTTTGGCTTAAAAACTACTACAAAAGAAGAATTATTAGAGGCGGCACAATATGCAAAAGAAAATGAATTACAACTTGTTGTTCATGCTATGGGAGAGCAGGCAATTGATCTGGTAGTAAATACTTTTTATAACAAAAAAGACTGGTTAGATGATAGGCCTTCTATTAGAGTAGAACATGCGTCAATGCCTAGCATAGAAGCTCTTAAAAAAGCAGCAAAAGGTAATATTGCTTTTGTTAGTCAACCAATATTTATGTATGCAGAGATTGAAAGTTATTTAAATAATCTAGGTAGTGAAAGAACGAAAAAAAATTATCCTTATAAAACGATATTAGAGTCTGGTATAAGATTAGCCTTCTCTTCTGATGCTCCAGCAACTGCCTGGGCTGATCCTGTAGATCCTTTTACAGCTATAAAATCAGCAGTAACTAGAAAAGCATATGATGGTACAGATACCGGCCAGGATGAAAAAGTTGATCTAGAAACAGCGATTAGATTATATACTAAGGAAGGAGCTGATATTACAGGAATACCTGAAATTGGTCAATTAAAAGCTGGTTATAAAGCTGATTTTTTAGTTTTAGATAAAGATATTTTTGAAGTAAAAGCAGAAAAAATTGATGAAATAGAAGTAGAACAAACCTATATGAATGGTGAATTAGTTTATAAAAAATAGAATGGAAGGATGATTATGATGGATAAAATATTTTATAATGCTTTAGTTAAGACTATGGATAATAACAATTCAGTTTATGAGGCAGTAGGAATTAAAGATACTAAAATAGCTTTTTTAGGTAGTAATAAAGAAGCTAAAAAGTTAAAGGCAGAGAAAAAGATTGATCTGAAAGGAAAATTATTATTACCTGGTTTTATTGATACTCATCTTCATCTATTACATTATGCTTTAGCTGAAAGTATGGTTAAGTTAAATGATTGTCAATCAGTTGAAGAAATAATTGATAGGGGTAAAAAGTATTTAAAAAAAGAAGGTCTCAAATTTGGTTGGCTTCTAGGAAGAGGTTGGAATCAAAATAAGTTCACTAATACAGATAAATTTATAACTAAAGAAGATTTAGACAGGATCACTACTGAATATCCAATATTTTTTACTAGAGTTTGCGGTCATATGGCAACAGTGAATTCAAAAGGCTTAGAAAAAATAAAAAGCATGGAAAAGGCAAGTGAATTAGATAAATATATTGATGAAAAAACAGGAATACTTACAGAATCAGCTATTTCATTGAAAACAGAATTATATAAAAACATTAATATTGATGAAATCAAAGATTTGTTAATTGTTGGACAAAAAGATTTAAATAAAGCAGGAATTACAAGTGTTCATTCTGCTGATTTTAGTACTCTTTCATCTTCTGGTTGGGAAAAGATTATTAAAGCATATAAATCTTTGGAAAAAGAGAATAAATTAACTGTAAGAACTTATGAGCAGGCTATGTTTGATAAAATTGAATTAATTAATGATTTTATTAATAAAGGTTATAAGACTGGAGATGGTAGTGAGTTTTTTAAAATTGGTCCTTTAAAATTATTAGCTGATGGTTCTTTAGGAGCTAGAACCGCTTATATGAATGAGCCTTACAATGATGATCAGAGTACTAAAGGGATATTAATTTTTTCTAAAGAAGAATTAAGAGAAATTTTTAAAAAGGCTCATAAAAATGGATTACAGATAGCAGTTCACGCTATAGGAGATGGAGCAATTGAGTTAAATACAGAATTGATAAATGAGTTAAATAAAAAAGATAAACCTTATATATCAGAAAAAATCAGAAAATATGCTGATATTAATGAAAATACAGAAACAAATCTCTTGAGACATGGAATAGTTCATGCTCAATTTACAAATGAGAAAATTTTGGA
>JBNJDK010000015.1:0-30453 GCA_051744805.1 Bacillota bacterium | reverse complement strand
TAAAGCTCTTTCTTCAGCAGAAATACCGGTTGTTGTATCTTTGTGATCAACTGAAACTGTAAAAGCAGTATTATGAGAATCAGTATTATCTTTTACCATCTGCGGTAAATCTAATTCCTCTATTCTATCCTTTGTCAAAGGAGCACAAACTAAACCTCTGGCTTCTTTAATCATAAAATTAACATCTTCACTAGTAGCTTTTTCTGCGGCCATCAATAAATCGCCTTCATTTTCTCTATCCTCATCATCAACTACAATAACCATTTTCCCTTTTTTTATATCTTTAATTGCTTCTTCAATATTATCCAAACTTATCACCTCTTTTATAGAAATCCGTTTTCTTTTAAAAATTCTTTATCAAGACCGGAATTTTTATTATCTGTTTTTTGATCTGTCATTCCCATTTTCCCTAACATTTTATTTACATATTTACCTATTATATCTGCCTCAATATTTAATACTGAACCTTCTTTTATATTTTTTAAATTGGTTTCACTAATGGTTTCTGGTATTAAAGAGACTACTAAAGAATCCTCTTTTAACTTATAAATAGTAAGACTGATTCCATTTAAACTTACTGAACCTTTTTCCACCATATATTGCATTAAATTATGATCAATAGCTACTTCTACTAATTTAGCATTATCTTCTTTTTCAATATTTAAGACTTTTCCAGTTCCATCAATATGACCGGTAACAATATGTCCTCCCATAAAACTATCAGCTTTAACTGCCTGTTCTAGATTAACAAGATCTCCTCTTTGCAAATCACTTAAATTAGTAGCATTAAGGGTACCCGGCATTACATCAGCTGTAAAACTTCTTGAAGTATTATTTACAACTGTCAAACAAACTCCATTAACAGCAATACTGTCCCCATTTTTTATACCTTCCAAAACTTTATTTGCAGAAAGTTGTAATTGATACTTATTAGCACTGGAAATCTTTCTTTTTAATTCTCCAGTTTCCATTACAATTCCAGTAAACATTAAATATCACCTTCTCTTTTTGCGATAACCTTTAATTAAAAAATCATTACCTATCTTTTCCATTTCACAATCTTTTATTTTAATGGCATCCTCCATTTTCAGAGGGCCATCACCATCAAAAACAGCTATTCCATCACTACCACCAAAATATTTTGGAGCTATGAAATTATAAAATTTATCAACTAGTTTTTCTTTTAAAAAAGAATAATTTACTTTTCCCCCTCCTTCTATTAAAATACTGCTTATTTTCCTTTTATGTAATTTTTTTAATAATCTTTTTAAAGGAATAGTCCCATTTTCCTTAACTTTCAGATACAATAATTCAACATTCTCTTTTGTCTCAAAAAATTTCTTTTTATCATCTGTTACCTGATCCCCGTGAACAATAAGGGTTTTAGCCTCAGAATCCTTGGTTATAATTTTTGAATTTTTAGGAGTTTTTAATTTTGAATCAAGTATAATTCGCAGTGGGTCTTTCCCAGCAATATTTTCCGGTCTGGCAGTTAAACTTGGATTATCACTTAAGACAGTATTTATACCTACTAAAATTCCATCAACTTTGTGACGAAGTTGATGACCATATAATCTTGCTTTTTCTCCAGTAACCCATTTAGAATTTCCGGTAGATGTAGCCAGATAACCATCTATAGTCTGAGCCGATTTTAAAATAATAAAAGGATAATCAGATCTAATATATTTTAAAAATATATCATTTATTTTTTTAGCTTCATCTTCAAGCAAACCAATTTCAACTTCAATACCCTCTTCTCTCATCATTTCAAAACCTTTACCAGAAACCTCAGGATTTGGGTCTTTCATAGCTGCCACCACTCTTTTAACTCCTGAATTGATAATCTTTAAAGAACAGGGTGGAGTTTTACCATAATGACTGCAGGGTTCCAAAGTTACATAAATAGTGCCACCCCGGGCCATCTTTCCCGCTTCATCAAGAGCATAAACTTCAGCATGAGGCCCACCATAATACTGATGATAACCTTTTCCTACTATTTCATCATCTTTTACTACAACTGCTCCTACCATTGGATTGGGACTGGTAAATCCTTCACCTTTTTTTGCAAGTCTTAATGCCTTTTTCATATAAATTTCATCTTTTTTATTAAATTTCATTCAACAAAACACCCCTTTATACAGCAAAAAACCCTTCCAGCAAGGGAAGGGTTTTAAATTCAGTATAAAATACAAGCTCAGTTTAGACTTCACTTATATCATTCAACTAACTCTCTTCCAGACTATACTGTCGGTTTTGGAATTACACCAAATCAATCAGATAAAAAATCTAATTCGTGGACTATACCACCGGTTAGGAATTGCACCCTTCCCCGTTAGTTTGTCATTATTTAATTTTTTTAAGTATACCATTTTTTTTAATCAAAGTAAAGAATAAAAACATCTAAAGAACCTGATTCCCCTGATACCAGTTAATAAATTCATCTAAAAACTCATCATCCAAAAATTCTAGGTAAATAAAATATTCCTCATTATTTTTGGTTTCAATTATTAATTTTCTACCAGGTAAATTATAAAGTGAGTCATCAATATCTTCCACTTTTTTTGAAGCAGGTATTTCAAATTCTTTACTTAAAAAAGCATCAAAACTTATACTTTTTATATTAAAACGTTCTACCATCACTTCTTTTTCTTCTTTTTCAATTACAAAATACATTTTAAGATTCTCCAAGATTATTTTTTCATACTTAATTTTAAAAAAACTAATAATTGTAGGTAATCCGTCAATAATAAATAAAATTGCAACTGAAATATATACTGCCCAAACTAGTATAGTTTGTAATAAAATATCTCTGGCCATTAATAGATCAAATAATACTCCAGCAATAAGAACTAAGAAGATCTTAGCTATTTTTTTTAGTAAAAAAATTTTATGATAATTATATTCTTTTTCCATGAATTTACCTCCTGCATATTAATATTATATATAAGGGTCTATATTATAATTTTTGCATAAATACCTTTTTTCCTGCTTAATATTTTATTTCATTGATTATTTTTTAAAAAATAGCTATCAGGAAATATATTTTTAGCCTTTTTTAGAAAATTTTCTTCCAAATTGTTATCTTCTTTTCTTTTATAAACTTTAGCCAAATAATAATATGAGATAAAATTATTTATTTTTTGATCACTATTTAAAGCTTTTTTAAAATGATTTTCACTTTTTTCAATATCTCCTCCACCTATTTTAGGAGCCTGGAGATAAATTATTCCCAGAGAATTGTAAGCACTATAGTTTTTTTCATCCAATTCAATTGCTTTATTAATCAAATCAAAAGTTTTTTGACCATTACTTATTGCATAAAAGGCACCTTTTTTATTTAAAAGACGAATATAACTTTTACCTGCTAAATTATAAATATCACTATTTTCTTCATATTCTATTGCCTTTTCAGCTGATTTTTGTGCTGCTTCATAATAATTAATTGACTCATTTTTTATATTTTTGATATCTGCAATCTCTCCTAAAAGAAAATTACTTTTTCCCAAATAATAAAATTTTTCATAATCATCTTCCATATTATTTAAACTTACTATCAAATTATTTATCCTTTCTTCTAACTCAGCCAGGGAAGAACTTCCCTCAAAAAAATTGAGTTCTAACTCATTATAATTTTTTATTAAATCATCATCTGCAGCTTTAGTCGACAATTGCCAGCTACCAAAAAGAACAATCACGATCAAGAAAATTAAAATTATATTGTTTCTCATAAAACTATCTCCTAACCTTATTGAAATTCTTTTAATAAATCATCCATATTAGAAGGATCAATCTCTCTATCGCTTATAATTTCATTATCATCAAGCCAGGGAAAATGATCTCTAAATATTTCTCTTTCAGCTTCATAAAATATCCCTATTGGAATTTCTTCACCCCAAATACCAGCTTTACTAAAAGCAGCATCAATATCATTTTTATTATGATTCTTTAACTTAGATACTCTTTCACTATACCATTTATAAGTATTAATTTTATTAAATGAAACACATGGTTGCAAAATATCTATTAAAGCATAACCTTTATGTTCAAAGGCTTTTTCAATCATTTCAGATAGGTGTTCGCGATCACCTACAAATGATCTGGCTACAAAAGTGGCTCCTGAAGATAACGCAATTCGCAAAGGATTAAGTGGTTGAGCAGTCACTCCTTCCGGCTGAACATCAGTCCTCATATCTGTACCACTTGTTGGGGAAGCCTGACCTTTAGTTAAACCATAAATTTGATTGTTATGAACAAGGTGAACTATATCCAGGTTCCTGCGCATATTATGCATAAAATGATTTCCACCTTCTCCATAACTACAGCCATCCCCTGATTCAACTATAACTTTAATATCTGGGTTAACAATCCTCATTCCCACTGCAGGAGGTATAGCTCTACCATGAAGACCATTATATCCATTGATTTTTAAAAAATGCGGCATTTTAGCAGCCTGGCCAATTCCGGTAAACATAACAACATCTTTATAAGTTAAATCCATATCATTTAAACTATTTTTTAATGCCTTACGAAGTGGAAAATTTCCACAACCTGGACACCAGCTAGTTATTTCTCTTTCTTTAAACATCGTTAATCACCTCATTGCTTAATCGTTCATGTATTTCATCTCCACTAAAAGGTCGCCCACTATATTTTAAAATTTTATTTTCAATTTTAATTTGTAATTCACTACCTATTAACTTTGTAAATTGTCCTTCTGAATTATTTTCTATTACTATTTTTTCTACATCCTTTTCAGCCCATTTTTCTAATTGACTTGTGGGGAGGGGCCAAATATCATTAAAGGAAAGAAAACCAATTTTAACATCTTCATTTTGCAGTTTTTTTGTCGCCTCCAAAATAGGACCATAAGTAGAACCCCAACCAATTGCAAGATAATCAATATCTTCCTCACCAAAATATTCAGCTTGCTTCAAATCTTCTCTCTTCAACTTATTAATCTTATTTTCTCTCTTATTAATCATTTTATTACGAAGATCTATATCTTCAGTTACCCGTCCATATTCATTATGTTCATGACTATCTACAAGTATTGTATCATTTTCTAAGCTACCTGGATAAGCACGAGGAGATATCCCATTTTCTATTAGCTTATATCTTTTATATTCATTTTCATCGTCTTTTTTATTTTGATAATATAAATTTCTTTTTACTTCTAATTCATCCAAATTCATCTTTTTAATATCACTACTGGAATCAGCTAAAAATTGATCTGAAAGCACAATAACAGGTATTTGATATTTATCTGCTAAGTTATGAGCACGAAAAGTCTGATAAAATGCATCTTCCTGATCTTTAGGAGCAATAACCATTTTCGGGAATTCACCTTGGGATGAGTTAATAACAAAATTAAGATCTCCCTGGGAAGTTCTTGTAGGTAATCCAGTTGCAGGTCCAGGCCTTTGTACTTCAGCTATTACCAGAGGAATTTCTCCTACACCTGCCATACCCAGCCCTTCATTCATCAAAGCAAATCCTCCTCCGGAAGTACCAACCATAGCTCGACCTCCACCATAAGCAGCCCCCAGGGCCATATTAATTGCCCCTATTTCATCTTCCGCCTGCTCAACAGCCATTGACAATCTTTTTTGATGTTTAGCAAGATAATTCAAAATTCCGGTTGAAGGTGACATAGGATAAGCTGTATAAAAAGAAACTCCCGCAGTTGCAGCTCCCAAACCTATAGCTTGATTACCGTCAAGATAAAGTCTTTCTTCCCCTCCATCAATTTTAGTCATTTCAATTTTTTCTATTCTTTCACAACTTTTATATCCTTTTTCTAATAATAAAAGATTATCTTTAACCTTATTATTATCTTCAACAAAATACTCACTAATAACATTTTCAGCTTCTTCTAAATCAAATCCAATAGTTTTTAAAAAAGCTCCTATAAAAACTGAATTTACACCTTTAGTATTAATATCTTTAGCTATTTCTTTTGCATTAACTACTACTGAATTATTTAGATCTTCTACTTCCCGTTCTGCAAGTAATATCCCTTCATCTTTTAAATTATCCAAATGGTTTTCAATTGTTTCTTCATTTAAAGCAATAATTAAATCAAGTTTATCTTTGGGTCCTTTTACTTCAGAATCTGAAAACCTTATTTTGATAAAATTGTGTCCACCTCTAACTCGGGACATATAATCTTTAGTAGTAAATATATGATAGCCAATCCTAAAAATAGTTTTACCTAATAAGTAAGCAGTTGTTTTCAATCCCTGCCCTGCTTCACCACCAATTAATATATTATAATCCAATACTACCACCTCTTATTTTAATTAAATAATTTATTTTTATTATGTTTATATATACTTAAAGCCGACAGACTAAGCTGCCGGCATTTTTAAATAAAGTTTAAAATGGTGCAAATCCCTGTTCATTCCACCAGTCTTCTTTTAACATATCATATTGTTTTTCAAAATCTCTTAAATGTTGATATTCCCAGTCTATTAAAATTTCATATAATTTTTTAGCTTCTTCATTTTCTGTTTTTTTAGCTGCTTCTTTATAAAAATCAACTGATTCTTTTTCCATCTTTATTCCAATACTAAAAACTGATAAAGCCATTTCACCTTTTTCTCTAGAAACATTTTCCCAGCTGAATATTTCAGGAGAATCTGGAGGAGTTATATCAAAAATGCTTAATTCTTTTTCACTGTCACCTTTCAACTTTTCATAAAGTTCCTTTAAATATTTAATATGATCTAATTCTTCATTAGCCAATTTCATAAAAGAATCTTCTTCTCCCTCACTGTTACTCTGGGAAGCAGCCATTTTGTAAAATTGATATCCTTCATTTTCATTAATAAGAGCTTTTTTAATAATTTCTAACTCTTTTTTATTCAAAAATATCCCTCCTCAATCTTAATAAAATTTTCTTTCTACTTATTAAATTAATCAAAAAATTGATAATTCCTTCTTTTATTATAAAATTTATAATTTTCAATCTTTAATAACTACAAAAAACCCCACCTACTTCGTGAGTAGGTGGGGAAAATAACCTGTTTCTAGTACAGTTTTTTATAACTTAACAACATTTTCAGCTTGTGGTCCACGATCGCCTTCAACGATCTCAAATTCTACTTCCTGACCGTCTTCAAGGCTTTTAAAACCTTCTTCTTCAATAGCTGAAAAATGTACGAATACGTCTTCTCCATCTTCACGTTCAATGAAACCATAACCTTTCTTGTTGTCAAACCATTTAACATTACCAGTATAAATCATTTAAAAATTCCTCCTATTTTAAAGTGTTGCTTTATTCAAGCTCGATTAAAACTATATCATAAAATTATTTGTTTGTCAAAAATCACTATCCTGCATCCAGGCTCTAACTAATGAAGACAATCCCTGTAATATGAAAACCCCAGAAACCCAGTAATAGACAAATTTTGGATATAAAATTATAAGTACTCCAACAACAATATATATAATTCCTATAAAAGTTAAACTGAATTTTTCAGTTTTTCCAGTTTTTTCACTCACTTTATCCACCACCCTCAAAAGACTTTTATGTGATAATAATGTATCCCAGATAAAAAGATGTGGCTTATCTTCAGCTATCTCTTCTTTAACTGATTCCCAAAAATATGGGAAAAATACTATATTAAGAAAAATTCCTAAAAGAAAAATACTCAAAATATAGGTCAAACTTGAATAATAATCACCCCAGGTTAATAACAACCCTATTTCGTCCATTAAGAGTCCTAACCCAATCCCATAAAACGCAGCTAATTTTTTTCTGGATTTAAATCCAGTATCAGTGATTGAAAACCAACCTGCAAGAGCAATCATCAAAATTCCAAAATAAAAATGATGTATATGATAACCAAATAAAATAATATTTCTGCCAATATAAAAATTAAGATCTCCACCCTGTTTTACCATCTGAGCTACTTCACTATTAGCTGAACCAGCTATATGAGCAGAAATTCTAATAAATAATAGAGATAATAAATAAGTTGAAGAAATTATAAAAGGTATTTTTCTATCATTTTGTTCTTCATCACTTTTAATTTTTTTATTTTCGATACTTATCCCTCCCCCAAAGCAGAATTGAGTTTTTAATTAAAAAATCATATTAAATCCAAAAATAATTAATATTATACCACCTATATAATCAGCATATTTTTCCATAATCTCTAATTTTTTTATATAAGGAACAATTAACAGAGCAATCCCTGTCATTACAACACTTACTATACCTATGACAATAGATTTATTAAATAAAACAAGATATTTTAGATTATATAAAATAGAAAATCCAACTCCTAAAGCATCAATACTTACACTAATTCCAAGTACTATATAAGAAAAAATTGTAAAATTGACATATGTACACACTTCATCTTTTTCATAGCCATCCTTTAATAATAACAACCCAATAAATAGTATAATAATTCCACTCAATAAATTAGATATCTGAAAAAGGTTGTTATTTATAAAATTTCCTAAAAAAGCACCACCAATGGTTAGTAAAAATTGAAAAAAACCAAATGAAAAAATTAAAGCTAATTTTTGCTTTCTCACTAATCTATTTCCACAACCTAAACCCAGTGCAACTCCAAAAGCATCAAATCCAAGTGCAATCCCTATTAAAATAATATTAAGCATAAATTTTTTCATCTCCTGTGAAAATATAATATCAAGTTGTTTTATTATTGTAAAATATAACTTGTAATAATGCAAGGACTGTCTCTATTGCAAGAAAAATAAAAAAGGCCAAGATATTAATCTCAGCCTTCAAAAATTAATATTCTCCTATAAGATTTAAAACTTCTAAATCATTAATCAATAATTTATCTTCAATTTCAAATTTTTCATTTTGTATTTCTCTATACTTAAATTCACTTTCTATATACTCTACTCGAGTTATTAAATCTTCCTTATATTTTATTTTACTATTTTTCATTTCAAGTCTGGCACTTTCTAACTTCATATAAATATTTTCTTTTTGCATTTTATAGATTTCTTTTTCATTTAAAAGCATATTAACTTCTAAAACTATGCTATTTTTCCTGAAATTATTTTTACCTTTTAAATTATCGACCTCTCTTTTAAAATTATCTAAATTTATATTTCTTATCTCTTCATCAAAAATATCCCAGGAAAGACCAATAGATATTTCTAAATTTCCATTTTCCTCATAAATATTTTTTTTATAATTAGTATTTGTTTTAATCTCGATACCGTTTTTTTTCTTTTGATCTTTATAATCATCTTCTTTTCTTTTTAATTCTTTGTTTAAAGATATTAATTCTATATCATTTTCTTTTGCTTTTGAATAAATACTTTCTAAATTATTATTAAAAATTTCATTTTCTGCTTTTTCTTTGCTTTTTTTCAATAAATTATCGTCTTTGCTAAACTTGATTTTATATTTTTCTTTTATACCTAAATTATTGTAAAAATGATCTTTTTCCTGTTGAAGTTGGTTTTCCATTTTTTCCAGTCTAATCTTTTGTTCTTTAATTGAAATTTTTGCATTAACTAAATTATATTTCCCAATTTCACCCATCTCATATTCTTCTTCAATTTTACTTAAATTATCTAATAATAATTTTTCTTTTTCTTTCATGAAAAGAACACTTTCTTTTAATCTTAAAATAGATAAATAATCTTCCAGCCAGTTAATTTCTTTTTGCCTAATAATATTATCTAATCTCATTTTTGCTATTTCTAAATTATCTTTTTTTAAAACAAAATTTTTCTCACTTTCAGTTGCTATTTGAGGATATAATGGTAAAGAAAGATTTAAATTATAAGATAATTTATCTTCTAAATTATTAAATTCAAAAGGTTCTTTTTCTATAATACCTATAGTTGATGATAAGGACAAACCAGAATAATATTTTCTATTTAAAAAAAGATTGAAATCATCTTTTAGTCCTTTATATTCAACTCCATTATTATAAGCAAAACTGTTATTTAAAGAAAATTTCCAATCAAGACTTTTATTAAGAGATTTAATTTCATTTTTACTATCCTCGTAATTTTTCCTGGCTTCATTTATTTCAATATTATTACTTTTAGCTATTTCAAAGGCTTTTTCAAGATTTATTTCTTCGATATTTTCTGCTGCAAAAACTAAAATATCACCTGTCAATAAAAGTAAAATAAAAAACAAAATACCAAAAATTAATTTGTTTGTTTTAAACATCGAAACCAGCTCCTAAATTTTCTCCTAATAAATTTTTTAATTTAAGTAAGTTAAGATGATAATTATAAATTGATTTCTCATAATTGGCCTGTTCTTTTAATAAATTTAATTCTGAATTTAATAAATCAATCTTTTTAATCATTCCCTTTTTATACTGCTGATTTAATAAAAAATGATTTTCTTTTACAGCTTTAAGATTATTATTTCTCATTTTTAAATTATTAACAGCTTTTTTATATAAATAATGCTGTCTTTCCAGATTATTAGTTAAATCTTTAGTTAACTTTTCTTTTTCTAATTTTTTTATTTCCAAATTATTTTTTGATTCTCTTATCTTTATTTGAGCTATTTCTTTTATTTTAGCCTTTTCAATTTCATCTTCAAGTATTTCAATCTCTTTTGTAATTAACTTTATTTCTTCTTTATTATTTATTATCCTGTTATAATTAATTTTTTTTAACCTTTTATCTATTTCATAATTAATTTCATTATTCAATTCAATATTTCTTTCTTCAGCTATTCCTAAAAGAAATTTAAATTCTTTTAATTCTTGATTATAATCACTTCTGTAATTATCACTTATAATAAGGCTATTATTTAACTTATTTTCTTGATTAAAAACATCAATTTTATTTTTATATCCCTTTTCTTCTTCAGCTTTAATAGTATCTAACAATTTTCTTTCATAAAAAATTTCCTTTTCTTTTATATTTTTTTCTTTTTCAAGTTCAAGCAATTTAAAATATTTTTCAGTAATAAATATTAACCTTTGATTTTTTTCATTTTTAATCTTGTTTTTGTTTTTTTCAAAATTTAACTCTACTTTTTTCTCTTCAGTTTTTGAATTAACAAGCATGTTATTAATTATATTTTCTTTTCTTTCCAAAATTAAATTATCTAATTTTATTTTAGCTAATTTAAAATCTATATCATTTTTTTTCATTAATTCAAAAGTTTTTTCTAAATCTATTTTTTCTAACTCAGAACTATTAACAAAACTATTAAAAGAAGTTAATAAAAATATTAAAACTATGAAAATAAATATTTTTTTATACATCTCTTTTCCTCCATATTTATATAGTTATCTACAATCACTCATATCTTAAAGCTTTTATAGGGTCAAGTTTGGATGCTTTATAAGCTGGATAATAACCAAATATCAATCCAATACTCACAGTTACTCCAAATGAAATTATTATAATCCAGCTGGGAATAACTCCCTGCCACCATTCAAAAAAGTTTTGGATTACAATATTAGATATTAAAGAAAGTCCACTACCAATCAAAATACCAATAATCCCTCCACTTAAAGTTAGAATGATAGCTTCAAAAAGAAACTGTTGTCTTATATCACGGGCAGTAGCTCCAATAGCCATTCTAAGGCCAATTTCTTTGGTCCTTTCTTTTATTGAAACTAACATAATATTCATAACTCCTATTCCACCTACAAATAACGATATTGCTGCAATACCACCAAGTACATAAGTTAAAACTGTAAATACCTGATTTGCTATATCAACAGTTCCCTGTAAGCCCTCAATACTAAATCTGCTTTCTCCATTAGCTTTCCCATATTTTCGATCAAGTAAATAATTAATTTGAGAAATAACATTTTTTTCAGTTGAATTTTTATCATATTCAATCAGAAAAAAATCTGCAGTTTGACCTTTATATCTCCAAAAATCCCTAAAAGTAGTATTAGGAATAAAAATAACATCATTACCAAATCCTACAGTAGAATTAGATCTTTTTAAAACACCAACTATTAAAATAGAATAACCATCTATTTTAATTTCTTCTCCAACAAATTCTTCAGTTTTCAGATTGCTATCAAGTGTTTCTATAACACTTTCCCCTATTAAACCAACTCTTTTTTTAGAACTAATATCATCTTTGTTTAATTTTCGTCCATATTTTATATCCATATTAGTTAGATCATTTACATTTTCTCTAACTCCACCTATTTGTATTCTATCAGTTTCTTTAGATTTATATTCTATTTCTAAAAAATTACGGTAAAAAGGGGTAACTCTTGTAATGTCCGGTGAAGAATTTTTTAAATAATTTTCATCTTCTAAGTTAAGCTCACCTCTCAATGAATAAGGCAAATTGTAATTACTACTTAAATAAATTTGTCTTGTTTGCATTTCACTAAATTGTCCACTTACAACTGCTCTTGTTCCTGATCCCAAAGAAACCATCAAAATTACTGCACCAACTCCAATTATAATTCCTAAAAGTGTTAAAAATGATCTGAATTTATTACTGGTAACCCCGGTTATTGCCATTTTTATTCTATCTATAATATTCATAAAATCTTCCTTTCTACTCGTAATGCAGAGCATCTATTGGATTTAGCCTGGCTGCTTTTAGAGCGGGATATATACCAAAAAATAAACCTACAAAAGAAGTAAAAATTAGTGATACCAGTGAAGCCCATAATGGTACACTTGCCTCTAATTGAATATAATTATTTGCAATTTGTCCAATAAAATCACTGGCAAAATGCCCTAAAAATATACCGACAATTCCTCCAACAAAACAAAGTATAATAGATTCTATTATAAATTGTGATAAAATATCTTTTTTATTAGCACCAAGAGCTTTTCTTAAACCAATTTCTCTAGTTCTTTCAGTAATAATTACTAACATTATATTCATTACTCCTATACCAGCAACTAATAAAGTAATACTGGCTACTCCTCCAAGCAAAATCAACAATACTATTTTTATAATATTTACCATCTCAAGCCCGTTTACCATATTATAAGTAGCAAACTTTGATTTTCCATCAGTGGTCAATCCATGTCTTGTATCCAAATGTCCCATAACTTTTTCTTTTACATAAGGTAATTTTTTTCTACCATCAGCTCTAACTAAAATACTAAATCTATTTTTAGTTCCAGTCATTCTTTCCATTACTGTTATTGGAATAAAACCTCTATTATCATTAATAGACACAGGTAAAATCGGTGATTCATAATCTTTTGGCAAAACTCCTACAACTGTAAAACTACTACCATTTAGTACAACTTTTTCACCTATTGCACTGTCTCTACCAAAAATATTTTGAGCTGTTTCAAAACCTAAAATAATTACCTGATTGAAATTTTCGATATCAAGATTGTTTATAAAACGACCTTCAGCAATATCTAAATCATAAATTTCTTTGAAATCAGGTGTTGTTGTTACAAGATTAAAATCTATTTCTTTTCCATCATAGCGTAAAGAACTACCCCCACTGTAACGGGGAGCAATAGCCTTTATATTGTTTTTTTCTTTTTCTTTAATATACTCTATATCGTCAAATGTCATTTGTCCCAAAAATCGCTGAGTATTTGAATCATATCTATTATAAACCTGCAATAAATCTACTGGAGCAATTCTTTCTAGTTCAGACATTACATAGGTTTCTGCTCCCTGAATTACAAAAATTATAATAATTACAGCGGAAATACCAATTATAATCCCAATTAAAGTTAAAAATGTTCTGGTTTTATTATGAAAAATTTCACTTAGAGCAAGTCTAATATATTCAAGAAATTTCACCACTCACACCTCCAGCTTTATCTAACTTTAATTCAAATCGCTGGGCATTTTTGATATTTTCCTCTCTGATAATTTTTCCATCTTTAAAATTCACAATCCTTTCAGCATGTTGAGCTACTTTTTTATCATGTGTAACCATTATAATTGTTATCCCAGAATTATTTAGACTGGTTAATATCTCAAGAATATCTTCTTCAGATTCAGAATCAAGATTACCTGTTGGCTCATCTGCCAAAATTATCTGGGGATCATTGACCAAAGAACGAGCTATAGCAACTCTCTGTCTTTGACCACCTGATAATTCAGAAGGTTTATGATCAATCCTATCTCCTAATCCTACATCCTCCAGAACTTTTTTAGAAATGTTTTCTCTCTCTTTACGGGTAGTACCTTTATAAATCATTGGTTGCTCCACATTTTTTTGGGCTGTAAGTCTTGGCAAAAGATTAAAGGTCTGAAAAATAAAACCAATTTTTTTATTTCTGATTTTTGCTAATTCTTTATCACTTAATTCACTAACTTTCATATCATCTAAAGAATATTCTCCAAAATTAGGAGTATCAAGACATCCTAAAATATTCATTAAAGTAGATTTACCTGATCCAGACGGGCCCATAATTGCTACAAATTCTCCTTTACTTACTTCAAAAGAAATATTATCCAGAGCTTTAACTGCTATTTCTCCCTCCCCATAAATTTTGCTTAAGTTTTTAATTTTTATCATCTAATCACCTCTATTTTTACTTAACTCTTAATTACTATCTAGTTTTAACCTCTGCTCCATCCTCTAGATTACGAATAATATTAAAAGGACCAGAAATAATCTTTTCATTTTCTTTAATACCTTTAACTTCAACATCACTTATGCTCTGTAAGCCTAATTCCACTGTCCTTTTGACAGCCTTATTATTTTCATAGACAAATACATATTTTTCTTCTTCTCCAAGAATAGCCATTGAAGGTATAGTAATCACATTCTCTTTATGATTTGTAGTTATTTCTGCATTTAAAAACATACCTACTTTCAAAAATTCATCAGGTTTATTTAATTTAATTTCAGTTTTATATTTATTAATATTACCTACTTTGGTACTTATAGGTGCAATATAATCAACTTTACCTTCTAATTTTTTGGGAAAAGAATCACTTGTTAAAATAACATTTTGTCCAGCTTTAACTTGATTGATATCTATTTCATCTACAAATATTTCGGCAACTAAATCATTAATATCTGCTAAAGTAACTATTATATCCCCCTGATTAACTCTACTCCCTTTACTAAATTTACTTTCAATAATTGTCCCGTTATAAGGTGATTTGATATCAATATTTTCTAAATCTTTTCTTGCTTTGGCAATATTACTTTCAAGTCTTTTTATCTTTATCTTTGCCAGTTCAAGATCTTCTTCATCAATTTTTTCTTCTTCAATATTATATTTTATTAATCTTAGATTATTTTTAGCGTTATCTATTTGTAAATCTGCTAACTCTAAAGAGTTAGGAATAGTTTTTTCATTTAATGTTTTTAAATTCTTTTCTAAACTACTAAGATTTTGTCTCTGTCTTTCATAACTATCCTGAATTTCTTCCAGTTTATTTTTTGTGATAGCTCCTTTATTGTAAAGATATTTATTATCTTCTAATTCCTGCTTTGTTTTATTTAAAGATTTTTTACTCTCATCTATTTTATCTAAAATTTCATCTTTTTGGTTATTTAGATTAATTTTTTCTTTTTCTTTAGAACTAATAGCAATTTCTAAGTTTTTTTCTGCTTCTTCAATTCTTAGCTTATTTAATTCATCCTGTTTGTTATATTTTTCATTAAGCTGTTTATAGTTAATTTTAGCTTCCTCTAATTTAAATTCTAATTCTTCTAAATTATTTCTAAAATCATAATCCTCCACCTTAGCTATCATGTCATTTTCTTTAACTAAATCACCATCTTCAATATAAATTTCTTCTATAAAAGAAGAAACTTTTGTTTTAATCTCTTTTGTTTCTGCTGCCCTTATATTTCCATCAGCACTAACTGTAGTAATGATATTTCCTGGTACAGCTTCAATGACATCCACAGCCACTGCTGCCTGATCATTATTTTCTGCTCCCAGTCTCCCCCTTGCAAACCACACTCCTCCAGCAATAATTATTAAAATAAATACAAAAATCAAGATCTTCTTTTTCAAAATAAATCATCCCTTCTTAAATAGATTATAGTGCACCATATCATTAGTGCACTATAATTATATATTCATTATTTAATTTTGTCAAGTAAAAATTGAATATTTTTGATAGTTTTTTTTAACAGTTAAAAATTTGATGTTATTTTTTATAAAATTTAATTTTGTAGTAATAATCTTTGACATGAAAAAAGAGTGGGAAATCAATCCCACTCTATCTAAAAGAAAATTTATTGGTATTTAGTAATCTTCTAAGTGATACCACTCTGCATCATCAAGCCAGGTATTAGGTTTATTAACAAAATCTATTAAATTTTGAAGAATATTTTCATGTTTCTTTTCTTCCCCTGCCAATTTTTCAAATACTTCTTTTATTTTTTCAAGTTTAGCTTCTTCAGCTTTTTCTGTATAAAAATTATAGGTTCTTTCTTCCATTTCACGAGCTTTTTTATAAAGCTCTACCTGATCATCAGGTAAAACTGTATTTGGTAAATCACTGGCAATTTCTTCAAAAGTTTCTTTGGCATCTGGTAAAATATTAGATTCTACATGTTCAACTGTTTCTTGATTGCGAAGTTGTTCTACTATTTTTTCATGTTTTTCTTCCTGTTCTACTAACATCGAAAACACTTTTTGTAGTCTTTTTTCATCAGTCTTTTTAATCATTTCCTTGTAAAAGTCACGATGTTCCCTTTCAAACTCAACAGCAAAATCATAAACATTTTTAGCCATAAAATACCACTCCTTTTTTTATTTGAATTCCTTCATTAAATCTTCCATTTCATTAAGATTTGTATCCTTATCAACTAAAGGAGTTTCATCTAAATGAGATAATCTGTCTCTAAAAGTCTGTTTTTCCTCTTTATAGAAAACACCAATAGGAATCTCTTCATCCCATTTTTCTGAAAGCTTTAAAGCCTTATAATAATCAGAACTATCATGATCCTTCATTTTTTCAACTCTTTCACTATACCATTTATATGTGTTTAATTTGTTGAAAGATACACATGGTTGTAAAATATCAATTATAGCATATCCACGGTGATTCATTGCTTCTTTGATAAGTTTACTTAAATGTTCTCGATCCCCAACAAATCCCCGGGCCACAAAACTTGCCCCCATACTCAAAGCAAATTTTATAGGATTTAGAGGTTTTGCATTTACACCATCAGGTTGTACTTTAGTTTTTAAATTAGCTTCTGTGGTTGGTGAAGCCTGACCTTTAGTTAGGCCATATATTTGATTATTATGGACTAATTGTACTAAATCAGGATTACGTCTAATATTATGCAAAATATGGTTGCCACCTTCACCATAACTACAGCCATCACCTGATTCAACAATTACCTTTATCTTATGGTTAGCTATTCTCATTCCAACAGCCGGTGGAAAAGAGCGGCCGTGCAAACCATTAAAACCATTAATATTTAAATAATGAGGCATTTTAGCAGCCTGACCAATTCCGGTAAACATTGCTACCTCTTCTGGTTTTAACTCAAGTTCATTTAAAGCATCTTTCAAAGCTGTTCTCAATGGGAAATTACCACATCCTGGACACCAGGCAGTATTATTAGTTTCTTCAAACATTATTATTTCACCTCACTTTTAAAACGATTATAAACTTCATCAGCTGTAAATGGTCTGCCATTATATTTTAAAATTTTATTATCCATTTCAATACCAGTTTCAGCTCTTAATAATTTTGCAAATTGAGCAGTTGAATTATTTTCTACATCAATTAGTTTTATATCTTTATCAGCCCATTTTTCTAATTCTTTTTTAGGTAAAGGCCAGATATCATTAAAACTCAATACTCCAGCATTAATTCCATCTTCTTTAAGTAAATCTATGGTTTCTTTAAGTACTCCAAAGGTTGAACCCCAGCTTAAGAAAAGATAATCTATATCTTTTTCACCAAAATATTCTGGTTCAATTAAATCTTCAGAAACCAATTTGTCTAATTTTTTCATTCTTTTATCTGCCATTTCAATGCGTTTATTTGCATCCTCGACTATATAGCCATGTTTATCATGTTCATCACTATCAGCCAGAACTACTTCACCTTCCAGCAGACCTGGATAGGCTCGAGGTGAAATACCATCTTCAGTCAACTCATATCGGTTATATTTATTTGCTTTTTCATCATTTTCATCAACTAAATGGCGATTAATTTCTAAATTAGAGAAATCATATTCTGGGATACTAACAGTAGAATCAGCTAAGTATTGATCACTTAAGATGACTACTGGTATTTGATATTTTTCAGCAAGATTATGAGCTCTAAATGTCTGATAAAATGCATCTTCATGATCTCTAGGAGCCATTACCATTAAAGGAAATTCACCCTGTGAAACATTTACAGCAAAAAGTAAATCACCCTGTTCAGTTCTGGTTGGTAAACCAGTTGCCGGCCCTGGTCTTTGCACTTCAGCTATGACTAATGGTGTTTCAGTTATTCCTGCTAAACCAACTGCTTCAGCCATTAAAGAAAAACCCCCACCGGATGTACCAGTCATAGCTCTGATCCCACCATAAGAAGCCCCCAGGGCCATATTAATCGCAGCAATCTCATCTTCCGCCTGTTCTACAACAAGACCTAATTCATCCTGTTTACCGGCAATATAGTTCATTATACCGGTAGAAGGAGACATTGGATAAGCTGAATAATATTTCACTCCAGCACTTACTGCTCCATAACCTACAGCTGTATTCCCATCAATATAGATTCTTTCATCATTTTCTTCTACTTCTACAAATTTTTCTTTTGTCTCAATAGCATTATAACCTTCTTCAAGTAATTTATGATTATCGTCAACTACTTCCTCTTTTTTAGAGAAATTTTCTGTTATAACTTTTTTACATTTAGTAAGTTCAAGACCAAAATATTTTAACACTGCACCTATAAATATTGTATTTTTACCTTTAGGATTAATATCTGCTGCTATATCAGTTGCATCAATTTTTAGACTATCAACTTCTTCAATTTCTTCTTCAGCTAAAATTATACCATCATTTTCTAGATCATTTTTGTGTTTATCAATAGTTTCCTGATTTAAAGCTACTATTAAATCAAGTCCTTTTGTTGAAGCAGTTATTTCTTCATCTCCAAATCTTATTTTAATAAAATTGTGTCCACCTCTTACTCTAGACATGTAATTTTTAGTCGTAAAAACTTCATACCCTTCTCTAAACAAAGTTTTACCTAATATACTGGCAATTGTCTGCAATCCCTGTCCTGCTTCACCACCAATTAATATATTCTTTTTCAAAAAATCACCCCTTATTACTAATTGTTATTGATTGTAATAACTAAATTTTCTTTATATTCTTAATAAAATTTTATTTTTAAATTATCCTTAATTTTACTATAACAAAGTTCAGGAATTTAATCAATATTATATTTTACAATTAAAGGAAAAAAAGACTCACTATCCAGAAAAAATAGTGAGTCTAAAATATTTTTTATTTCTGAAAATTAATATTCATGTATTTCTCCTGCTTTAGTAATTGCATATTTAGTAGCAAAAGGTCCAACTACCTCTGTTATAGCAGCAGTAAACAATAAAGTATTAAAAATAAGTAAACCTACTTCAGGAGCAGAAGCAAATTGTTTTTGCACAGTATAAGCCATAGCAATTGCTACTCCACTTTGAGGCAAAAGTCCTAAACCTACATATTTTTTAATAACTTCTGGAGCATTAGTTATGACTCCAGCTAAATAAGCTCCTCCAATCTTTCCTGTTATTCTTGCTACAAAATAGACAAGTGCTATAAGCAAAAAACCACCAGTAAAAATCCCACTAAGCCTTATCTCTGTTCCAGCGAGAATAAAAAACAAAGCATAAAGAGGAGTTGTCATTGTATCTAAATATTTATCAATTCCAGGATTTCTATGAGCAAAGTTTCTGTAAGCAAAGCCTACACTCATATTTGTTATTAATGGTGATAAATTAAAATAAATTGAAATTGCTGAACTACTAAGAATTGTAACCACAATTGTCATTATTTTTTTAGTTTTATCTTCAAAACTAAGTATACCCTTTTGAGAAAAATAACCTATTAAAATCCCCAATAAAATAGAACCTAAAACTTCTATCGATGGATGTAATAAAGCTTCTGAAAAGGAAAAGCCTCCTGTACCTTTATACTGAGTCATAGCAAGAGGTCTAATAAGACTAAATATAATTAAAGCAATAGCATCATCAATGCCAACAACTGCCATTATCATAGAAGTCAAAGGCCCTTCAGCATTATATTCATGTAAGACCATTACTGTAGCAGCAGGTGCAGTAGCAGATGAAATTGCACCTAATAATAATGCTATATAAACAGGCTGACCTATTAAGTAATAAACAGATAAGCTAACAATCAAAAATCCTCCGATAGACTGTAAAATTACTATTACTAAAATATTTTTCCCCATTTTTTTAATCATTTTTATTGATAGTTCACTACCAATAGTAAAAGCAATAAAAGCAAGAGCAATAGTTGTAACATAATTAAAAGATTCTAAACTAAACTCATACCAGGCCTTCTGTGACTGACTTAAAAAAGGTATTGCTCTTATAACATCAACACTTAATAATATTCCTAAAAAAACATAACCAACAACAATTGGAGTCTTCATTTTTTTAGTAATTAATACTGAAATCAATGCAAATCCAAGTAAAATTGCTATCACATATATACCTTTATCTCCAGCTTGATGTAACATATGCCACTCTTGAAACTCTTTTAATTTTTGTATCATTTCTAAACTCATAAACCTTACACCTCTATAGTTTAATTAATTAGTCGATATTATCTTCACCTTCTGAAACATTTAATAAATATAATAAGAGATCTGCTCTAGAAATAAAACCACGTAGATATCCTTTGTCATTTGTTACAAATAAATATGATTCTTCATTGTTAAGCATAACATTTGTAGCTTTATTCATATTATCTTTTTCTTTAACAGTTTTAGTTTTAGTATGCATATAATCTTTTACTTTTCTGTTTTTAATTTCACCTAGATTTTCTGCTGCATTATTAATTTCATGAAAAATTTTATTTGCATCCATAAAACCATATTGTTCAGGTAAAATATCTTTAAAAATATTCAAACCATAAATTGTTCCTAAAAATTTATTTTCTTTATCAACTACAGGTAAAACCCCCATTTCTCTTTTACACATAAATTTAATAGTATATTCTATCGTATCATCTACAGTTACAGAATTTAAAGACCTCATCATATAATCTCTAACAATACTCATTAATATCCCTCCAACTGTTTAACAATAATCCTGTCCATATTTTCCTCTATCTCTCCTTCATCTTTTAAAAATAGAAAATTATTTTCAGCTATAGATAAAGCTGCTGCTGCTCCTCTTCTATTTGCTTCCACAAATTCAAATCCATATTGATAATAATAGTCAAAAAAGGCAGCAGTATAGGCATCTCCAGCTCCAAGCCAATTTCTTAAACAAAAATTCAAAGGTGAAAGACAGTATACTTCATCTTTAGTAAACAAAAGGCGGTCACTGTGAAAGGGAATAATTACATGGTCTACTCCTCTACTAATAATTTCTTTACCCATTTCAATATAATCATCAAAAGTCTTGACCTCTTTATCCAGGATTTTATGAGTATGTTTAAAATAAATTGAAACAATTTTGGGTTTTTCATCTAAAGCCTGTTTTAGAGCTTCTCCACTTGCCTGTAAAAAAACATTTTTATCCTGTTTATTACATTCTTTTATAAGCCTTTTATAAATATCAAAGCTAACACCTTCTGGAATAGAACCTGCCATTAAAATTAAATCACTATCATTTATTCCTCTTTTAAAACGTCTTATAAATTCTTCTACATTCTCTTTACTAACCCTATAAGTATAATCATTAAATTGAGTATATGTTACAGGGTCCTCACCGATAATTTTAATATTATTTCTTATTTCATTTTTTGTATAGACATAATTAGTTGTAATTCTATATTCCTGGACCATCTTTTCAAAAAACAAACCCTGTCTCCCCCCAACAAAACCCATATTTTGAACATCTGGATAACCTAATTTTTTTAAATTAATAGCAGCCATTAATCCTTTACCACCAGGTGAAACTCTTAAATTTTTATTATCATAAACATAACAATCTTTTTCTGGTTTATGGGTTTTCACAAAATACTCTCTATCAATTGAAGGGTTTAATGTAACAGTTGTTATCATTATTTCACCTCTTTTCATTATTTTTTAAAATCATATCTTAACTCTGTATATTAATTCTGTAAATAACTGATTTTTCCTTCTCAATTTTCAATTAATTAAATTTAAGTTTAAAATAATAAAGGAAAAAGTAATTTTTTATAGAAAAGATTATTTAAAGTATTTTAATATTTTTAAATTTTATACTAAATTCAAAACCTGGGAGGAAATTAAAATGGAAATGAGATGGAGTTTAAAGGAATTATATCCGTCCTTTGATTCAGAAAAATTTGAAAAGGATTATGAAAAGTTAGGTGAATTAATTTCTACAATTAATAATTGGACTAAAGAAGCTTTAGAAAATTATGAACAAAAGGAAGAAAAAATTGCCGAATTTATTGATATGGCAAGTGAATTTCAAAAAACTTACAGTCTACTTATGACTTTTTCTCGCCTAAATCAAAGTGTTGATGCTAATAATAAAATTGCCGGTGAATATATTGAAAAACTAGAAAACAAAAATACTGAAATAACCGTTTCATATGTTAAATTTCAAAAATGGTTAGGAAATATTGATAATCTTAATGAATTGATAGAATCTACTTCTAAATCTATTATCAAAGAACACAGTTTTTATTTAAAAGAAATGGCCCAAAAAAGCAAATATTTATTGAGTGATAAAGAAGAATATATTATCGCTAAAATGGCAAATACCGGATCTAAAGCCTGGACAAAATTACAACAAAAACTGACCTCTACTTTACTTATTGAAATTGAAAAAGATGGAGAAACAAAAGAATTACCCTTACCGGTAGTTAGAAATATGGCTTATGATTCTGATCCAGAAGTAAGAAAAAAAGCTTATAAGGCAGAGTTGAAAGCTTATGAAAAAGTTGATGAATCAGTGGCCCAATCTTTAAATGGAATTAAAGGGGAAGTTCTCACAAGAGTTGACTTAAAAGGTTATAAAAACCCTCTTGAAAAAACTCTTATTGATTCCAGAATGGAAAAAGAAACTTTAGATGCAATGCTTAAAGCTATAGAAGACAGTCTTGGAGATTTCCATGATTATTATCAGAAAAAAGCTGATATGCTTGGTCATGAAAATGGATTGCCTTTTTATGATCTTTTTGCTCCAATGGGGGAAAGTAAATCAGATTATAGTTATGAAGAAGCTGCTGAATTTATTATAGATAATTTTCAATCTTTTGATGAAAAGTTAGCTAACTTTGTTGATAATGCTTTTGCAAACAGCTGGATTGATGCTGAACCAAGAGAAGGTAAAAGAGGTGGAGCATTTTGTTCTAACATCCAGGCGATTGGAGAAAGTAGAATTTTAGCAAATTTTAATGGAAGCTTCAGTAATTTAACAACTTTAGCCCATGAATTAGGTCATGCTTATCACGGTAATTGTCTAAAAAAGGAAGAAATACTAAATACAAGTTATCCAATGCCCTTAGCTGAAACAGCTTCTATTTTTAACGAAACTATAATCACTAAAGCTGCCTTAGAAAAAACAGATGGGGAAGAATTCTTAGCTATTTTAGAAAATTCTATTTCTCAAGCAGGACAGGTTATAGTTGATATATACAGTAGATTTACTTTTGAAAAAAATCTACTTTCCAAAAGAAAAGATTCTTCCTTAAGTGTTGAAGAATTGAAAGAATTAATGCTTGAAGCCCAGAAAAAAGCATATGGTGAGGGTTTAGATCATGATTATCTCCATCCCTATATGTGGATTCCAAAACCTCATTATTATTCAGCAGATTTAAACTATTATAATTTTCCATATGCCTTTGGCCTACTTTTTGGTAAAGGTGTTTATGCTGAATATGAAAAAAATCCTGAAGGATTTAGAAAACGTTATGATCAACTTTTAGCTCAAACAGGTAAAAATAATATAGAAGATGTAGCCAGTATGTTAGATATTGATGTACAGTCTGTAGACTTCTGGAAAAAATCTCTTGCAGTTATTAAAGAAGATATAGCAGAATTTATTAATTACTAAACCATTAAATTTTTTGCCTGAAATAAAAAAATATGGTATATTTATATTAGATATAGATTTATAGGAGGTTTTTTATGCAGTATAATCAAAACAATAGTGAAGATTATTATCTTATTAAAACAGGTCGTCAGGCTACAACTAGTGGTTTAATAGTTATGATAATTGCGCTTATCATTGCTCTTTTAAATTCATGGAATACAGTAGGTACTATCTTTTTTATGTTGTTTGGAGCTTATGTAGGTATAACTGGATTTTGGGGTGGCTATAATACAAATCTCTGGTTTAGAAAACACAAATATAGTATGAATGATTTAATATGGAAAATCTTAAAAATTCCAGTTATAATCTCAGGATCTTTTTTAGGGCTTTTAGTTTGGGGATTAATTGAACATCTTTTATTAGTAATTGCAATGGAAGATACAGTGGAAAAGAAAAGTTTTACTTCTCTTTTTATTGCTGCATTATTACTTTTTCCTTATCTAGGTCCCTGGTTAGAAAATAAAATTAATTATAGTACTAAACCAAAAAAATAACGTGAAATTAAAAAACTGCCAGTTAATAATCAGCTGGCAGTTTTTCTATATCTCTTCATTTTCTGAAATATTTATTTTATTTTTTTAGCAAATTTTTCAAAAATAGCATATAATACTGGAACTACATAAAGAGTTAAAAAGGTAGCAACAATCAATCCACTTATAACAACTACAGCCATTGGAGCTTGTATTTCTGCACCTTCACCAAAACCTAAAGCAATAGGTAATAAAGCAAGGATTGTAGTTAAAGCAGTCATAAGAACCGGTCTTAACCTTACTGGTGCTGCCTCAATTATTGCCTCTTTCATTTCTTTTCCTCTTAAGCGAACAGTATTTATATAATCAACTAAAACTATAGCATTGTTTACAACTATTCCAGCAAGCATTACAAGACCTATAATGGAGACAACTGAAAGGGTATATCCAGTTATAAATAAACCAAATAATACACCAATAATTGCCATAGGTACTGTAAACATTATAATAAAAGGATCTACTAAAGATTCAAATTGAGAAGCCATTACCATATACACAAGTATAATCGCCAGAATAAAGGCAAAACCCAAATCACTGAAAGCATTTACCATTTCCTGGTATTCTCCTCCATATTCTATATCATAACCTGCAGGTAGTGTTAAATTTTCATCTAACTTATTTCTGATCTCATCCATAGTATCTCCTAAATCTCTTTCAAATAAATCTGCACTAACTGTTACATATCGTTGTTGATTTTCTCTAGTTATTGACCTTGGACCAGTTTCTATTGCAAAATCTGCTATACTAGATAATTTCACTTTAGAACCTTGAGGAGATGACAGGGTCATATTTTTTACATCTTCAGGTGTTTCAATATTATTATCTGGAAGAGTTATTGTAACATCATATTCTTCTCCTCCAACTTCATAACGAGTAGCACTATTACCACTAATAGAAGTTTCTATAGTAGATCCAATTTGTGCTATGCTTAAACCATAATTAGCTGCTAAATTACGGTTAACTCTTACCTGCATCTCAGGTCTACCCTCAGAAATACTATCTTCAACTTCTCTTATTCCTTCTATATTATTTATTTCTCCTTTTACAGATTGGGCAATATTTTCAAGAGTACTGAGTTCATTTCCAAGTATTCTTATAACAACTGGTTTACCACCAGCAATTCCTCCTCCACCCATCATATCCTGGGCTTCAATATTTAATTCAACATCTGGAATATCTATTTTATTTCTGACTTCTTCCATTATTTCCTGAGTAGAACGATCTCTTTCACCTAAATCAACTAAATTAACTGATATACTGGCAATTTCAGAACTGGAATCACTTCCACCCATCATCTGTCCGGTAGAACCTAAATTAGTTAACATAGTATCTACTTCAGGTATTTCAAGAACAGTTTCTTCTATTTTAGCTGCAGTTTCTTCAGTTTTATCCAGCGGAGTACCAACAGGTAAATTAGCAGTTATAGTAAACTGGCCCTGGTCCATACCAGGAATAAATTCCTGACCGATTATTGGATATAAAAATAAACTACCTGCAAAAACAGCAACAACTACAATTAATACTAACCAGTGATGGTCTATAGCCCAACTAAGACTGGTAGTATATTTCCCTTTTACTTTATCAAACCACTTATTAGTTTTATCTTTCTTTTCATTTGTTTTAAGAATTTTAGATGCCATAACAGGTATTAAAGTTAAGGAAACAATTAATGAAGCAAGTAAGGCAAAAGCAACTGTTATTGCTAATTCCTGAAAAATTTGAGAAGCCATTCCTCCTACAAAAACAACTGGTAAAAATACAATTGCAGTAGTAATAGTAGATGCTACAATAGCCATTCCAACTTCATTACTACCTTTGTGAGCTGCTTCTAGTTTACTTAAACCCTCTTTTCGATAACGATATATATTTTCTAAAACAACTATTGAGTTATCAACAAGCATACCTACTCCGAGAGCTAAACCACCTAGAGTCATTAAGTTTAATGTTAAATTGCCAAAATACAATAACATAAAAGTCGTGATAACTGAAACAGGTATTGCAGTAGCTATAATTATTGTACTTCTTATATTTCTTAAGAAAAACCAGAGTACTAAAACAGCTAAAATTGCTCCATAAATAGCATTTCTACCAACATTACCAACTGATTGTTCTATATAATCCGCCTGGTCCATAATTGGTAGCATCTGCAATCCATTAGTATCATAATCATTTTGAAGTTTATTAATCTCTTCTTTTACTCTATTAGAAACAGCTACAGTATTAGCATCTGTAGCCTTCTGCACAGTCAAACCTATGCTTGGCTGTCCATTAAGATTGGACTTTGTCGTCATTTCTTTATAAGTATCAGTAACTGTAGCCAGTTCATCTAAAGAAACAATTCCTCCAGTTCCAGTTGCAATCTTTAACTCTTTAATTTCATTTAAAGATTCAAATTTACCTGTAACTCTAACTAAATATTCTATATCTCCTCTTCTAACACTACCTCCTGACATATTTAAATTGTTACCCATTAAAGTATTTCTAATAGTGTCAAAAGATACATTATAATTGTTTAATTTATTTTCATTAATTTCTACTAATATTTCTCTCTCTTTCCCACCTACTAAATTAACAGCGGCAACTCCTTCTAATCTTTCCAAATTAGGAGAAACTTTATTTTCAATAAGTTCTTTTAATTCAGCTAAATCCATATTTGCAGTTACACCCATCTGCATAATAGGCATCATTGAAGGATCAAATTGAATTACATAAGGATCACTAACTCCATCTGGAAGAGCATCTCGTATCATATCAATACTTTCCCTCATATCCATAGCTGCTGTATCCATATCTGTTCCCCAGCCAAATTCAGCTACTACAGTTGATTGACCTTTACTGGAAGTGGAAGAAAGAGTCTGGATATTGGTTACAGTAGCTAAAGAACCTTCCAGTGGTTTTGTTACCATTGTTTCTACTTCTTCTGGGCCAGTTCCAGTATATGAAGTTATAACGGCTGCTCCAGGATAAGTAATATCCGGAAACAAATCTAGATTTGTTCTATTAAATGATATAAATCCTAGCAAAACAACCAGTAAAACAATCATAGTAGTAGTTACCGGTCGTTTTATTGAGAGATTTGATAACTTCATCTTTTAATCACCTCTACATCCTCACCTTCCTGTAGAGACTTATGTCCCTGAATTATAATTTCTTCACCTTCGCTAATGCCTTCTACAACTTCTACACTATTTTTATTTATTAACCCTATTTTGATATCTTTTTTTACCGCTTTACCGTTTTCTACTACGTAAACATAAGGCTCACCATCAAGATCTAATACTGAATCTGCAGGGATAATTACAACTTCCTCTTTAGTATTTAATGTAAAATGTACATCTGCAAACATTCCAGATTTTAATTTATTATCATCATTATTTAATTTAACCATTACTGTATATAATTGTGATTGCTGATCACGCACTGGACTTATATTTTCAATAGTTCCTTCTCTTTCTTCATTTTCATAATCTAATAATTCAACATCAACTTTTTCTCCTTTTTTAATGTTTACTAATACATCAGAACTAACTCCAACTCTAACATAAGCTGGATCTAATTTAACAATATTAAATAAAGAACTACCCTGACCTATAAGCTGTCCCTCACTAGTACTGATATTTGTAACAAAACCAGAAATAGGACTCTTGATAACTGCATCTTCTAATCTGAGTCTTGCCTGTTCAAGAGATGCTTCAGCCTGTTCAACTTGAGCCTCACTCGCTCTAATTTCTTCATCTCTTGCCCCGGCTTTTAGTTTTTCGTGATTCGCTCTAGCGCTTTCTAAAGCTGCTTCTGCCTGTTTTACCTGAGCCAGACTACTATTTACTTCTTCTTCTCTCGCACCTTTTTTTGCTTTTTCTAAATTAGCTTTAGCTATTTTCATATTTGCCTCAGAAACTTTTACCTGAGTTTCAGCTGAATCTAATTGTTGTTTCAATTCAGTAGGGTCATCAAAACTTTCTTTTGTAAGTCTATAACTTTCTTTTGCACCTTCATAGCTTATTTCAGCCTGTTTTAAAGCAATTTCAGCACTCTCTTTAGAAGATTTAGCATTTTGAACCGCTATTTGAGCATTTTTATATTGACTTTCAGCTGTTTCAAATTGTTTTTCAGTTACTACATCATCTTCATAAAGATTTTTAGTTCTTTCATATTCTTTTTCAGCCTGTTCAAAATTATTTACAGCCTGTTCAAGACTTAATTCACTTTGGTCATATCTTTTTTCAGCACTCTCTAATTGTTTTTTAGATGTTTCCATCTGCATTTCTGCATTATTTAATTGTTGTTTAAGTGAAGTTTTATCATTAAACACTTTTTTTATCGATTCTAATGATTTTTTAGCTCCTTCATAAGAAGCAACAGCCTGATTATAAGACTCTTCAGCTGATTTTATATCTTCTTCACTAGCTCCCTCTAACAAAAGAGAATGTTGAGATTCAGCCATTTCTAAAGAGGCTTCAGCCTGTTTTATATTTGCCAAACTTGCATCTATATCATTTTCACTTGCTCCTTTTTTCAAACCTTCAAGATTAGCTTTTGCTGCTTTCAAAGAAGCTGCAGCTTGATTAAATTGAGCCTGAATTTGATCATCCTCAAAAATTATTAATTCTTCACCTTTTTCAACATATTGTCCCATTTCTACATTCAGTTCTTCTATTTTACCATTTATCTCTGAAACAATAGAAATAGTTTTATCTGGAACAATTCTTCCATTAACAACACTTTCTTCACTTATATCAGAAATAATCGCTTTTTTTACATTTACTGAAACAGCAGCTTCAAGTTTTGGAACTGCAAATACTGTAATCAGTAATATAGACATTATTACTACTATAATTTTATTTTTCATTATTTATGACCTCCTCACAATAATCAACTAATTGTCCAGTTTTATTGAGCATTCCAAATAAAGCAGTTTCATATTCATTTTCTGCCTGCATTTTACTCATTTTAATTTGTTTTAAAGTAGTCTGGGCCTGAATTACATCAACTGTTCTTCCCATACCTTCTTTAAACCTTTTTTCTTCTATATTAAGACTTTCTTTTGCTTTATTTAAATTCATTTCCTGTAGTTTAATATTATCCTTTTGTTCTTCTATTTTTAGCAACTGTTGTTCTATATCTAATTCTATCATATCTTTAAGATCTTTTCTGGAATCTTCAATGTTTTCCAATTCTTTTTCTATTTTCTTTTCTTTGATATTTGATTTACCACTATCAAAAAGGGTCATTGAAGCTGACAAAACTATATTCCCACTACCATTTTCAAAATCTAATTCACTTCCCTGCCAACTGTAATTCCCCATAAGCATTATTTGTGGATAATTACTTTTTTCTTCCATTTTCAAGTTTGTTTTAGTTAAATCCTGATTAAGTTCCATCATTTTTAGTTCAGGTTTTTCGGCCAGTGCCTTTTTATAAAGTTTTTCTTTATCTAGATTAATTTCAGGTATAAATTCTAAATTATCTTTAATAGTTATCTCCTGAGTTTTATTTATACCAATCTGATTTTTAAAACTCTTTTTTGCTAATTCATATTGGTTTTTAGCATTTTTTAATCTATTTTCAGCTTTAGATAATTCAATCTCTGCCTGTAATACATCAGTTTTTAAAGCTACTCCTGAATCATAACTGGATTCAGCAATATTTTTATGTTCTTTAACTAATAAAAGAGACTGTTTCTCTATATTCACTCTTTCTTTGGCCATAAGTAGGTTATAATAAGAATTAATTATTTTATTTAAAATTTCTGCTTTTTTTTGCTCATTTTGTACTTCTGACATTTTAAG
>JBNJDK010000014.1:0-30482 GCA_051744805.1 Bacillota bacterium | reverse complement strand
CAAGTATATAATCAGGAATACTATCTTTAGTAATCATTCCATTACGAGAAAATAATACTAAATGTTCCACAGTATTTTTTAATTCTCTAACATTACCTTGCCAGGGATATTCTATCAAAAATTTTAATACCTCAGGTTCTATTTTAGGTCTTGTATAAATATTATTTTCCTCACAAAACTGATCTATAAAATGATTAATAAAAAGAGGTATATCTTTTTTCCTTTCCTGTAATTCAGGTAAATTTATATCTACAACATTTAATCTATAATATAAATCCTCTCTAAATTTACCTTCTTCAACTAACTTTCTCAAATCTTTATTAGTTGCAGCAATTATTCTTACATCAACATTAATTTTTTTATCTCCTCCAACAGGAACAATTTCTTTATCCTGAAGAACCCTAAGTAATTTAGGTTGCATTGTTAAAGGCAAAGCTTCTATTTCATCTAAAAATAAAGTTCCCTTGTTAGCCTTTTGAAATTTACCTAAACGTCCTTTAGTTGAGGCACCAGTAAAAGCTCCTTCAACATAACCAAACATTTCACTTTCAAAGAGACTCTCTGGAATAGCACTACAATTAACAGGCACAAAATTCCCTTTACGCCTACTATAACAATGAATTGTTCTTGCAAATATTTCCTTGCCTGTTCCTGTTTTACCTGAAATAATTATACTACTATTTGTTCTGGCAACTCGGGCAGCTTTATTTATTTTATTTTCTATAGCCTCACTTTGTCCGATTATATTATCAAAACAATCTCCTCTTTCAAATCCAGTAACTTTATCACACGATTTATTACTTTTATCATTTCTTGAGATATTAATAATTTCTGTAACATCTCTATCAGTTGCTACTGCTCCTAAAAATTCTCCATCAGAATAAATAGGAATTCCACTTAAAATTACATAACTACCTTCTTTAGGACTTAAAATAATATTTTCAATTGCTTTCCTTTCATCAACTACTTTAAGTAAAAGGGCATTTGGGAAAAAATCACTAAGTTTTTCTCCAACTATTTCTTCCTTTTTTATCTCAAAAAGTTCTTCAGATTTTTTGCTCCAAAAAACTACTCGTTTTTCTTTATCTACTACACAGACCGCTTCATGTAAATTATCCAAAATTAATAATAATTCTTTTTTATTTAAATTGGAAAGCATAAATACCTCCTCAAAATACTCGATAAATTAATTTAATTAGTATTTTCAAATTTAATTTCATTCCATATCTGGTGATTATTATCTGCAAAGGAGAAAAGCAAGCTAATATGATTAAGATTGTCTTTTAAAATGCTTTTATGTTTAATTCCTTTTTGTTCTAAACTATTTGCAAGATATTTTGCCTGTTTAGGTGAAACTGTGTCATCTTCTAAACCCTGGATTATAAAAGTAGGTGGATCAGAAGAATCAAGGTGTAAAACAGGTTGTGCATCATCCCAATATTCTTGAGGAACAAAATCTTTGATAACTTCAGCTCCCTCATCATAATTATCTGCAAATTTATAAACACCAGCTAGAAGAACTATAGAATCTATGTTTTTTTTATTTATATTAAATTTATTTTGCCACTTATCACTATATCCTATTAAAGCAGCTAAATGCCCCCCTGCTGAATGACCACTTAAGGTAATTTTATCTTCAGCTCCTCCAAAAGATTCTATATTATTTTCAGTCCATTTAAAGGCTTTGGCTACATCTTTTATTTGAGCAGGATAACGAAACTCTGGAACAAGACGATAATTAGGCAATACTGCTATATATCCCCTGCGGGCAAGATTTTTACCAATAAATCTAAATTGATCCTTATTATTACTTTGCCAGCTTCCACCATGTACAAAAAAGACTACTGGTTTTTTTCTCTCAGATTTATCTTCAGAATAATAAACATCAAGTTTTAAACGTTCATCTTCACCAAAACTAATATCTTTTTCTACATTAATTCCTGGCATAGGAACTATATTATAAGCTCCTACATAATAAAAAGGACCATATTTCATTTTAGCAAAAACCAAAGCTAAAACAATAAGTACTAAAATAATTATAAATTTTGATCTCAATTACTTCACCTCATCTTCAAGGACGTGTTCTAAACCTTGAGTGAACAAACATAAAACATGATCATCATTCAAAGAATAATAAACAGACCTGCCTTCTTTCCTATATTTTACTAGGTTCATATTACGCAAAACACGCAATTGATGTGAAACTGCTGAAGAACTCATCTCCAATATTTCTGTAAGATCACATACACATAATTCTTTTTCACGAAGACTATAAATTATTTTTATTCGTGTTGGATTAGACATAGTCTTAAATAAATCAGCAAGTTTATTTATAGTTTGATCATCTAATTGTTTACTCTTTAAAATTTCTACAATTTTTTTATTAGGATTAAAAACTTCACAAACTTCACACTCTCTGTCTTCCATCATGAGGACTTCTCCTTTCTAATTAACTTTCTTTTTACTTTACTATGATAATATTCCAAGATTTTTTTCTACTTCTTCTAGAGAGGAAGACCAGATATCATGTTTTTTCAAATAATCTAAACCACATTGAATTCTTTCCATAGTAAGATTTTTATCTAAAGAAATATCTTCACCAGAAATATTTTTCAAATAAGAATCATCATCTTCCCACTCTCCTGCATAAAAACCGAGATCTTGAAGAGCAGAAATAAAAACTGTAAAATAACTACTACTATAGTCAAAGCTACCTTTATTACTATACCAATCAAAAAATTCAACTAATTCCTTTTCTGCTTTTTCATTTTCACCAAGTATAATATAAATTTTAGCTTTTCTGGCCTTTGCCTGGGCCTTTGCTTCTGGATATTCATTGGAAAATTCATCCCATAATTTAAGAGCATTCTTATATTCACCATTAACTTTAGCTTCAAAAGCTTTTTCAGCTAAAATTTGGATTTCTTTTTGTTCAGTATTTTTTTCCTCATCATCACTTTTATTTTCTTCGGTTTTATTAATTATTTCCATTTTTTCATTTTCTTTATTTTCAAGATCAACATCTTCTTTAGTATTATCTTTTTTAAAATTAAACATATTTTTTATTTTATCTAATAAATTCATATAACACCTCTGCTTTCTATTGACTATTAAGAGAAGCCGACTGTTCTTCTTCTAATTCTTTTAGGATCTTATACATTTTTTCTTCATCATTATTTATCATAACTCTACTTTTCTTCTGGGTTTGATGAGATTTGTCTATAACTCCCATATTGACATTAAATCCAATAGATTTAAATTTCTTTTCGACACTCGGATCATTATTTATGAGAGATTCATAGCTAATTATAATACTGTCTTCGATATTTTCATAGGCAGCTACCAGAGCATTATTATTATCTACCCAGCCAGGTTCAAATTGAGAAATTCCTCTACGAAAAAGACTTGCTTTCACATCAGCTGGATTTCTAAAAATAAATACAGAGCGTAATTTTTTAGCAATATGTCTATAAAAGAAAAATGCTGCAATTCTAACTAATTTCAAGCCAGAAACACCGTTTTTATCATTTAATAATTTAACAATTTTATTCATTTCTTTTGTGTTTTCAATTGTCATTGCTTCATTTATTAATTTTTTTGATAGTTCTTTACTTTTAGCCAGTTCATAATATCCACCTTTATTATAATCATCTCCTTCAAAATCAGAAGGAAAATTCACAAATGCTGTTTCTAAAAGTTGACAAACTAATGAAGTCCCACTCCTAGGATGGCCACATACTATAACTCCATCTTTTAAAATACGTGCTTTTATATCTTTTTTGCTATTTGACATATTATATTCAACCTCCATTTTTATGCTATTTACAACTACTTCTATTATATCAGATATATGTTCAGAAATAAATCAATTAGACCAGGATGGATGATTTTCTTTGAATAAATTGTCTGTAACTTCCCTTACTTTTTTATTCTCTACATCCATAATATGGATGTCAGCATATTTAGGTCTTAAAAATCTATTGTCATATCTTATAAAAGTAATTTTTTTACTATCTGAAGACCAACTTGGAAATCCTTCATAAATATCATTGTTAGTAAGTCTTTCGATATTTTCCCCATCTGCATCCATAACAAATAATTCCTTACTTCCTTCTGTATATGAAGTAAAAACAATTTTACTTCCATCTGGAGAAAAATCTGCATATCCACCATCAAAAAATGATTTTTCAACTAGTTTTTTTTGTTTACTTCCATCACGATTCATAATATAAATATCAGCGTTTAATCCCTTATCTGATCGGAATATAATTTTACTCCCATCTGGAGACCAGGCAGGATATTCATTATGTACTTCATCTTCACTATTAGTTAATTTTTTTAAATTACTTCCATCAATATTTATTGTATAAATATTTTTTGTCCCCTCTTCCCAGGCACTAAAAGCTATTAATTCGCCATCTGGTGACCAACTAGGGTAATCAATAATTGTTTTTAAATTTGTTACCTTTTTAACATTATTCCCATCACTATCCATAATATGAATTTCTTTATTCCCACTTCTATATGATGTGAAAACTATTTGTGAATTATCTGGTGACCAATCAGGCTGTTCATCAGCTACATGATTATTAGTTAAAATTTCTTCTCCACTTCCATCCACATTTATAATAGCAATTTCAGTATCTCCTTCTCTCTCTGTGGAAAATAATATTTTTTCTTTTGAAAAATTAGACTCTATCTCTAAAGGATCCTTACTTCGATAATCAACTTGAGTTACAAAAAATGCAGCAGCTGTAAAAAATATCAAAACCACTACTAAAAAAATTATACTTTTCCCGACTCCCCCCATTACTAATCCTCCTCTTGAATTTAAATATTGTTAATTTTATTCCTCTTCAGTTATTAATGGTACAAATCTAACATAGGATAATACTTTTTTAGTTATTTTATCTTCTTCTTTTTTATAAGAAATTAATTCCTGTCTGAATTGATTACCTACAGGAATTATCATTTTTCCATGATCAGCAAGTTGGCCTAATAATTTTTCTGGAACTTTTGCTGCTGCTGCACTTACAATAATTATATCAAAAGGAGCCTTCTCCTCCCAACCTTTACTTCCATCTCCTTTTTTAATAATCACATTATCATAACCTAATTCATTTAATTTTTTTTGAGATTTTTTAACTAAAGAATCAAATCTCTCAATTCCATACACTTTTTTTACAATACGTGAAAGTATTGCAGCTGCATAACCAGAACCTGAACCAACTTCAAGTGCTTTATCATCTTTAGAGGGGTTAGCTGCTCTAATCATTTCAGCTACAATATAGGGTTGGCTTATTGTCTGATTTTTAGCAATTGGTAAAGGTCTATCTGCATAAGCTTCTTCATAATATCTTTCAGGAATAAATTTTTCACGGGGTACTTCTAAAAAAGCTTTTAATATTTTTTCATTCTTTATATTACGACCTTTTAAATCATTTTCTATCATTCTTTTTTTCCTTTTTTCTAAATCATCATTAAAACGCATTTGTTATCCCCTCCTTTCTGCTATATCATTATTAATATTCTCTAAAAAAAATAAAATGCCTGCAAACTTAAAGAAGTTTACAGGCAAATAATAATTTAACATAGTTTTAATATTTAATTTAAAGAAATTTTAGCTTACTTCTTCTTTTTTAAATTGCATTTCATAAAATTCTTTATACTTGCCATCTTTATTTATCAATTCCTGATGCTTACCTCTTTCTATTATTTTACCGTCTTCTACAAAAAGTATTTTATCTGCATTTACAATAGTAGCTAATCTATGGGCAATAATAAATGTTGTTCTACCTCTAGTAACTTTATCTACTGCTTCCTGAATAAGTTGTTCTGTTTCGAGGTCAACTGAAGAAGTAGCCTCATCAAGTATAAGAATTTTAGGGTCATTAAGAAAAGCTCTTGCAATTGAGATACGCTGTCTCTGGCCACCAGATAATTTAATACCTCTTTGACCGACCATTGTATCATAACCATCTTTAAGATCTAATATAAAATCATGGGCATTTGCTTCTTTAGCAGCTTCTATAATTTCATCTCTAGAAGCATTAGGTCTTCCATAAGCTATGTTTTCAGCTACAGAATCTGAAAAGAGGAAATCTTCCTGCATAACCATTCCAATAAAGCTACGCAAATTTTTCAAATCATATTCCCTGACATCTACTCCATCAACTTTTACTTTACCCATATTAGCTTCATAAAGTCTGGGAATTAATCTTACAATACTTGTCTTACCAGCACCACTGGGTCCAACAAGAGCTACAGTTTCTGCAGGTTCGGCTTCAAAATTAACACCTGAAAGAACTTCTTCATCTTCATCATAGTTAAGATGTACATTTTCATATTCAACTCTTCCTTCAAGTTTATTTTCTTCATGTTCACCAGTATTACATAAAATCTGTGGTTTTAAATCCATATGTGAAAAATAACGTTCTGTACTTGCAAAAAATCTACTTAATCCCTGAGACATTCTTACTATTCTAAGTAACGGTTCTCTAAATTGCATTAAATAAGTATAAAAAGCAACAATTGTACCTACAGTCATATCTCCAGTTATAGTCAAATAAGCTCCATAACTTATAATTGTTAAAATACCAAAACTATTAAGTAATCTTGATCCTGGAAAAAGAATGCTTATATACCAGATAGCTTCCATCCTATTTTCAGCATGTTCCTGATTTTTTTCACTAAAACGTTCTTGTTCAAAACCTTCATTAACAAAAGCTTTAATAACTTTTATACCCGCCAAATTATCTTCAAGTCGATCATTTAAATTTGCCTTAGCACTTCTTGTTTTACGAAAAGCCTGATGCATTTTCTGCATTAATTTATAAGCAAAATATAAAAGTAATGGAACATATAATAAAGTTGCTAAAGTTAATTTAACATTTAAAGAAAATATAATAACAATTGTACCTATTAAAAGCACAGCTGAACCGACAATAGCTTCAGGGCCATGATGAATAAACTCCTGTAACCTGTTCAAATCATCGATAACTCTGGACATTAATTCACCAGTCTTTTTATTATCATGAAAATTTAAAGATAAATATTGATAGTGATTATATAAATCATTTCTCATATCCCTGGTAATATACTGGGCTGCCTTGTGACCATGATAAACACGTAAATAACGGAAAATAGCACTTGCTAAATATACTCCGAAAGCAATTAATACAAGTTTAACAATCCGAGAAACATTTCCACTTGGGATTGCTTGATCAATAATCTGTCTTAATATTAATGGAGGAACTAAAGCAAGGCCTGAAATTAATACATGTAATAATTGAACTCCGAAAAATAAAAACTTATATTTTTTTAGATAAGTATTATAAAATTTCTTAAGAATTTCAAAGTAACTATAATTATTTATGGCATCATTTTCAAGATCTTCTAAATTCATCTTCTCCCTCCTTTAAAAATCTTAAAATCTTCATTAAGTATTTTAACAATTAGATAATAAAAATGCAATGTTAAAATAGATATTATTTAAATTCTTTTCCAATCTTTTGAGAATATCCAAATTCATAAAGCAAAAATTGAGTTATTCGCTCACTTGCTTTTCCATCTCCATAAGGATTTACTGCTTCTGCCATTTGTTTATAATAATCTTCATTATTTAATAACTTTTGAGCTTCATTATAAATTTTTTCCTGCTTAGTACCTACCAGTTTAACAGTTCCTGCTTTAATAGCTTCCGGTCTTTCCGTAGTATTTCGCAAAACTAAAACTGGTTTAGCTAAAGATGGTGCTTCTTCCTGTATACCACCAGAATCAGTTAAAATCAAATAAGAACGGTCCATCAAATTAACAAATGGCTTATAATCTAACGGTTCGATTAAATGAATTCTATCAATATCAGCAAGAATTTCATTTGCAATTTTTCTAACTCGAGGGTTAAGATGAATAGGAAAAACAACTTCTAAATTTTCATTTTTAAAAATAAGTCTTTTAACTGCTCTAAATATATTTTCCATTGGTTTCCCTAGATTTTCCCGACGGTGACTTGTAAGTAATAAAACTTTACTTTTATTAAAGTCAATATCTTTTAATTCATGATGACAAAATTCAAAATCTGGGTCACGAATTTCATAAAGAGCATCAATCACTGTATTACCTGTTATAAAAATATTATTTTTTGAAACGTTTTCCTTTATTAAATTATTATAAGTGCTTTCAGTTGGAGTAAAGTGCAAATCCGCTAAAACTCCTGTTAAATGTCTATTCATTTCCTCTGGAAAAGGAGAATATTTGTTATGAGTTCTTAAACCTGCTTCTATATGAGCTACTTTTATTTTATTGTAAAATGATGATAAAGCCCCTACAAAAGTTGTAGAAGTATCTCCGTGTACAAGAACTAAATCAGGTTTTTCTTTTTTATAAATTCTTTCAAGACCTTTTAATACTCTGGAAGTTATTCCTGATAGACTCTGATTTTTTTTCATAATATTTAAATCATAATTTGCTTCAATTCCAAAAAGATTCAAAACCTGGTCTAGCATTTCTCTATGTTGAGCTGATACTACTAAAATAATTTCAAAGTGATTTTTGCTTTTTAATTTTTTTATAAGTGGGGCCATCTTTATGGCTTCAGGCCTTGTTCCAAAAACAACCATTATCTTTTTCTTTTCTTTCACTTTCTAAACCACCTTATTTTTGATTTAATATTTTTATGATAGCTACAAATTTATCAATGTATAACAAATGTTATCATAATACTCAATATTATCAAGTTTAGCTATAAGCCATTCGTAAAATTCACTCTTTCCACTTCTGCCTGTAGCAAATTCTGAGACAATATCTTCTATAATTTCTGGAGGTAAAAAATCTTCTTCAGTAGCTAAAAAATCAGCTAAACCATCAGTATAAGAAAAAAGTTTTGCTTCTTTTTTATAATTAATTTCTTTATATTCTAAATTTACTTTAGAATTTTTAGTTAATGGAGAAGAAGTAAATTCTAAATTTATCCAGTTGTTTTGATTATCTATCAATAAAGGATAAGGATGACTGGCATTAGCCCAACTTATTTTTCGGTTTTTAGTATCAATAATTATATAACAAAGAGTAATTTTAATTTCCTGTAATTGTCCACTAAACTCTTCTTTCATTTTATTATCAATCTTTTTTAATACCTCTGCTGGACTAAGATAATTATGATTTAATTTTTCAAATATAAATTTAAGTGCTATCATAATTAAAATAGCTGAAAGACCCTGTTTTTTATTATCAGCTAAAAGATAACCATATTTGTCATTTTCTAATTTAACAAAATCATAAAAATCGCCTCCACTTTTTAAAACAGGGCGATAAAAGACTTCTCCATCAAGACCTTGGGGGAGTTCAGTATTAATTATAGTTTTTTGTACATTCTTGGCTATCTTCAATTGCTTTTTCATTATAGTTTTCATATCCTCTAACTCAGCAATTAAGTCTTTTTCAGCCATTTTAATCCTCTCCTTTTCTATCCTTTTTTATTAATTTAAACTTTCCAGTTTTAGGATCTGCTTCTAACTGTTCTACTTCTTTAATTTTAAAAACTATATTATTCATGTTTTTTTGGGCTAATAGTTTCTCCATCTTTTCCTTGATTTTTTTCTTAACATCATCTCTATCATAGTCATTATTAATTAAAGCTTTCATTAAAAAACTTATTTCATCTAATTTTACAATCTGAAACTTTTTTAAACCTTTTACATAAAATTCAGCTAAAACAATAGGATGAAGAAATTCTCTTTGTCCATTTTCATTATCAAACCAGATCATTTCTTCTCTTCTTCCAATTATTTTCTTTACCTGTTTAAAAGGCCAGTCTTTTTCCTGGTTTTTCGATCTCTTTAAAACATCGGATAATTCATATCTTATTAATGGTTGAGTATAATTATATAAATTTGTAATAATAGTTTTATCTTCTTGAATTTCAACACAATTAATGTCACCCATTAAATACATATTATTATCCTGTGGTCTTTTAATTCCAATCATCAAAGATTCAGAAGAGGCATAATAATTTAGAGGTTTAACATTCCAGGCTCTTTCAATTAATTTTTGATCATTTTCTAAAAAAGGTTCTCCTCCACAAATTATAGTTTCAGGGGAAATATTTATTTTCCCTTTAAGCTGTAATTCAGCTAACATCTTTACTCCAGATGGATAACCTGTTAAATTGTGTGGATTCAGTTTATTTAATTTATCAAGATAATCACTTAAAACTTTATTAATATTTATAATTAGATAATCTTCATAAAATATTTCTTCAAATTGATTTATAGGACTTAAAAAAAGGCTAATACCAGCATAATGACCATCAACTGCTCCTATATAAGCATATCGTTTAGGTTTTAATCCGAAATTAGAAAACATTCTAAGTGATACTGCTTTTATAAAATCCCACTCAATAGCACCATAAACAAAAATGCCTATTCGTCCTGTTGATCCAGAAGTATGAATAATTCTATATTTATTATTATATAATTCTGTAGGATTTTGCTGTTTTTCCAGAAAATTTTCTATCTTTTTTTTAGTAACATTTTTTTTAGTTATAATTTCATCAAAATTTTTCATGATTATTTCTTTATTTACTACAGGAAGGTTTTCTAATTTAATATCATTAAGATCTTTTCTTTTTATACCTTTTTCATTATATAAATTTTTATAAAAATTAGAATTATCATAAGCATAAAAGAGTAATTTTCGCAGTTTTTTATCCTGGAGATTTTTAATTTCTTCTTTTGATTTTTTCAAATTTCTATTTAGTTTCAAATTATAATAAGCTGTTCTTAAAATCCCCATTCTTTCCCCTCCTGCTAAATTTATAACTATCTTTACTTATATTTTAGCATTATAGAAAAATATAATCAAAATTTCTTAAAGTAATTCAGCTGCTGCCTCATCTATTATGATAGTAACTTCAGGATGAGTTTGTAATAAAGAAGAAGGTACTTGAGTTGAGACATGACCACTTACTGTTTCTTTTATTGCATGAGCCTTATTTTTGCCGCTTGCCAGAAGCAAAATTCTTCTGGCTTTAAGAATTGTTGCAATTCCAACTGTTATTGCTTTTTTAGGAACTTCCTCTTTTGAATCAAAAAATCTACTATTAGCCTCAATTGTTTCTTCTGCTAGATCAACTTGATGAGTTTTTACATTTAATCTATTACCTGGCTCATTAAATCCAATATGTCCATTAGGCCCAATCCCTAAAACCTGAAGGTCTATCCCACCAGCTCTTTTAATTTTCATATCATATTCTATACACTCTCTTTTAACATCATCTGTCATTCCATCTAAAAGATTAATGTTTTTTTCAGGAATATCGACATGGTTAAAAAAATTATCTTCCATATAGTAATGATAACTCTGTTGATTTTTTGGAGAAAGATCACAATATTCATCTAAATTAAAAGTTTTAATTTCTGAAAAATCTATTTCATCTTTTTCATACATTTCAATTAATTCATCATACATTCCTAAAGGTGTACTTCCCGTAGCTAAACCCAGCACACTATCTGGTTTTAATCTAACCTGACTTGCCACAAGTAAAGCAGCTTTTTTACTCATTGCTTTATAATCTTTTTCAATAATTACTCTCATTTTTCACTCCTTTCTACTTTTACCAATTCAAAAATTGATAAAAATCATCTCCAGGTACTATTTCACCTAAAACAACTTGTTTCTGAGCTCCAGTAGCAGCAGGAACATTATTATTTTTACCCTTCATAGTTTGATAACCTAAAACAGCAAAAGCCACCGCTTCCTTTGCTTCACTACTGTAACCTATATCTTCCTGTTTTAAAACTCTTATATTCTTTCCTAATTTAGCATTTGCATATTCTTTTATTTTTCTTAAAAGTACAGGGTTATAACTTCCTCCGCCACCTATGATAATTTCTTCTAGATTAGCTGGTAAATAATTTTGATAAGAATCAACTATAGCCATTGCAGTAAAAGAAGTTATTGTTGCTATAATATCATAATTAGACAGATTTGATTTTTTTCCTTTATTAACTATTTCTTTAGCATATTTTCTACCAAAATCAGCTCTACCAGTACTTTTAGGTGGTTTTCTTAATATAAAAGGGTGGTTCATCATCTCATTCAATAATTTTTTAGAAGCCTTTCCTTTTTCTGCCATTTTCCCATCTTTATCAAAATCCATTTTTCCATTTGTTAAAATATCTACAGCATTATCTATAATCATATTCCCAGGGCCATTATCACTACCCAGTACATCACTCAACTCTCCATTAGCTGGTATATAAGTATAGTTAGCTATTCCTCCTATATTTTGCAAAACTCTATTTTTATTTTCAGAACTATAGATTAAATAATCTGTATAAGGAACTAAAGGGGCTCCTTCACCTCCAGCTGCCAAATCTCTCATTCGAAAGTTATATACAGTAGTAATTCCAGTTCTTTCGGTGATAAAAGAAGCTGACCCTATTTGCAGAGTAGAAATCCCCTCTTTATTTTCTACATTATGATAAATAGTTTGTCCATGAGAAGCAATAAGGTCAACTTCACCCGGTGTTAGTTTACATTTTTTTAATAAACTGAAAACAGCCTCAGAAAATTTTTCTGCCAGTCCAATATTTAACTGGGCTATATCTTTGACACTACTTTTATTTATATTAGCAGTTTCCATTATCTTTTGCCTAAATTCTTTTTTATAATCAACACTCAAAAACTCTATAAGCTCTATATTAAGTCCATTTTTAGCTGTACTTATATTTACTAAAGCAGCATCAATTCCATCAAGTGAGGTACCAGACATCAATCCAATTACTTTTTTAGACATTATTCTCGCTCCTCATTTGTTTCAAAGCAAAAAAGACAGCACCATAAGCTGCTGAATACTTTGCTTTATAAGTTTTTAATGAATAATCTTTTTTTAATTGTTTTTTATATAAGTTATAAAAATATTTGCTATTGAAAAGACCACCACTTACAGCAATTTTATTTTCTTTATAATCAAGCTTTTTCACTACTGACAGGGAAAGTGAAATTAATTCATTTATAGCTCTTTGTACAATTAATTTAGATACATGATCACCTTTTTGAGCTAACTTAAATATTTCAGGAACAAGTTTGGCTATTTTTTTTCTAGGTAATTTATTATTATATATAAAAGGAATTAATTCTTCAAAATTACCAAGTGAAAACTCTTTTTTGAGTAATTCAACTAACAAAGTGCTTTCACCCCTATTTTCGATAGCTTTAATAGCTTTTTTTATAGCTTCAATTCCAATCCAAAAACCACTACCTTCATCACCTATTAAAGGTCCCCAGCCTCCACTCCTTATTTTTTTTCCAGCTTCTTTTAGGCCATAGGCAATAGAACCAGTTCCGGCAATTACAACAATACCTTTATTACCACCAGTTGCTCCCAGTAATGCTATATAAGCATCATCACTTAAATATATATTAGTATTTTTAATTTTTAAAGTGAGCTCATTTTTCAGCTTTTTCTTATCTTCCTTTCTACCTGCACCTGCCATTCCAATACCTAAAAGAGGAATTTCATTTAACTCAGCATTTCTTTTTGCTTTTAAAAATGTTTTTTTAACCTCTTCACAAGCTTTTTTAATACCTACAGTTTGATAATTAGCAGGTCCCCCAACTACTTTAGTTAATATTTTATTGTTTTTACTTTCAACAATTATACATTCAGTTTTACTACCTCCAGCATCTATACCAGCAACTAACATTAAATCACCTCAATAATGCCTAATTTATTTAAAGTAGCAGCAACTAAATTATGCAATCTTGGTCTTAAAGAAATTATTTGTACATTATCCCTTGTGGGGTGCACTCTATTTGTAAGAAGTATAACACCAACATTTATTTCAGGATCAATCCAAATTGAAGTCCCTGTAAAACCAGTATGCCCAAAGGTTTTATCAGAAAAAAGAATTCCTCCAGAAGAACGAAAATTATTTATAAGATCCCAACCTAAAGCTCGATTTTCTCCCAAATTTTCTGTCCAATTCTGAATCATTGTATTAATAGTTAATTCACTAAAAATTTTTTTCTCATTTAACTTGCCTTTATTTAAAATCATTTTTACAAATCTAGAAAGATCATCAATAGTTGAAAAAAGACCGGCATGCCCACTTATTCCCCCTAATGAATAAGCGTTTTCGTCATGTACTTCCCCAATAATCATTCTCTCTCTCCAATCACAATATTCAGTAGCAGCGACATCACTTTTTTTTATGTTTTTCAAATTATCTAAAGGATTAAAAGCAGTTTTTTTCATTCCGAGAGGTGTAAAAATTTCTTCTTGAGTGAATTTATGAAGATTTTTTCCTGTAACCCTTCTTACTAATTCACCAAGTAATATAAAATTAGGATCACTATAATTTACTATTTTCCCTATTTCATTTTCAAGTTCAAGATTTAAAATATAATCAATTTTTTCTTCATAGCTAAGATCTTTTTCCCACAATTTAACTATTGCCTGATATCCTGAAGTATGAGTCATAAGATGATAAATAGTTATTCCTTCTTTACCTTCAGATATTTCAGGAAAATATTCTTTTAGATAATCCCAGAGATTAATTTTACCATCTTCAATTAATTTCATAACTGCACTTGTAGTAGCTACAACTTTAGTCAATGAAGCAAGTCCAAAAACTGTATCTACTGCCATTTCTCTTTTCTGATTTTCAGTCTGAGCAAAACCAAGCGCCTTTTTATAAATTAACTTATTTTTAGTAACTATTCCTATTACAGCACCAGGAAAGGTGTTTTTTTCAAATTCTTTATTTAACAAATCATCAATAGCCGAAAATCTATTTTTTGCTAATTTATTATTCATCCATTTACACCTTCTTTTCTAAAGTTAGATATTTTTTATATGGTTCAAATCCTAACTTTTTATAATAATCCACAAGGGTTGTCCAATCAATAACCATTTCTTTGTATCCTTCTTTTTTCAACTCTTTTATAATTTCAGCAATAAGATAAAGACCCCATCCTTTATTTCTATAATCATTTTTTATACCAAGAGGTCCAAGACCACAATATTTTTCACCTAAATCTTTTACCCAATTAATATTTGGACCTTTATAAGTTGAGTTAATTGTATTAGTTCTAGCAAATCCAACTACCTTATTCTCATATTCAAGAAACCAATAGTCTCTTAATCCGCCTGGAATCCGTCCAATGTTCTTAGCTTCATATAACCAACGACCTGGAAAATTTTCCTTAAAAAAATTATAAAGTTTATTTTCATTTGTTTTATATACTCTTTGTATAGAAAGTAATTTTTCTTCTTTTATATTTCTCTCAAAATCGAATTTCTCAATATTCCTTTTTAAATCAAATTCTATAACTCCTTTTTTATATCCCATTTCTTTAAAAATACCTAAATAGTCATTCCAACTACTGGAAGGTAAACCTGCCAAGAAGTTTTGGGGATCCCCACCAAATCTTATTTTTTTCACCCCATGCATAATTAAAAATTCTTCAATAATTTTTAAAGAATTTACAATAACTTTTTTTCGATCAGCACAATTAGGATCTACTGTTAAAAGACTAATCCAACCCTTATTTTTATCAACATAATTTTTTATTCCTTTATCTAGATATTTTATTATTGCAAAAGCACTTATTTTATTATTCATATAAAAATTTATACAAACTACATTTATATCTGTAAATGGAGAAAAAATATTCTGTTCAATTAAACTATCTCTAATTTTAAATTCTGGATTTTCTTTGTTCCAGAGCTTTATTCCTTTTTTAATTTCATTTTTAGTTGAGGCAATTTTATTTCTCATTTTTTTCATCCCTTACTACAACTGGAAGTTGTCCCCTAGCTTTAATCTCTCCTGTGATTAGAGCTGCAGCTGCTTTTTGATTTGCAGGACTATAATCATAAGTAGTAATAAATCCTTGAACTTTTTCTAAAAATTTATAATCATAAGGATTACGCAATGCTAATACCACAACTTTATGTTCTTCTGCCAGTTTATCTGCTAAATTAAGCTGTTTTCTATTTTTAACCCCATTATAAGTACAGACTATGATAAGATCTTTGTTTTTTAATTCATTTTTTTGTTTATCAGTCAAATTTTCCTTACTGTCTAAATTTAAAGTTTCCAAATTTCCTACCTTAGTTGATAAAAAATCTATAAAAAGATTATCGTGATTTTTCTCATCTTCTACTAATGAAACTCTGCCCATATTAAAATCAATCACAGCTATATTTTTCTTTTCAATATTATTTACTGGAATGATATCTTCACCTTTAATTAAAGTTACACCTTTTTCAGCAATTTTTTTGGATATTGTTTTATTTTTACTAAAATTAATTTCTTTATAATCTGGTTCAATAGGTTTATCAAATCCAATTCTTTTTTTCTTTAATTTAAGTATTCTGTTTAAAGATTCATTAATCCTTTTTTCACTAATTCTATTTGCCTTCACCGCAGCTATTGTCGCCTTAATAGCTTTTTTTTGTTTTTCATAACTATGAGAAATCAATACAATATCACTACCAGCAACAATAGATCTTACAGCTCCTTCTACAGTGCCATAAGAATCAGAAATAGCATTCATCTCCATACAATCTGTAATAATAAGACCATCATATCCTAACTCTTCTCTTAAAAGACCAGTTAAAACTTTTCTGGAAAGCGTAGCAGGAACTCCAATTTCTTTTTCTATAGTTGGAAAATATATATGAGCAGTCATAATACTATCTACTCCAATTTTTATAGCTTCTTTAAAAGGAATTAATTCTATATTATTTAATCTATCTCTACTATGATTAATTACAGGTAAATTCAAATGAGAATCGGTATCTGTGTCTCCATGTCCAGGAAAATGTTTAGCACAGGCTATAACACTTTCTCCCTGTAAACTTTTTATATATTCAGAACCTAATTTAGCAACTAATTTTTCATCTCCACCAAAAGAACGTACTCCTATTACTGGATTATTAGAATTATTATTAATATCTAAAACAGGGGCAAGATTCATATTTATTCCCAAATTTTTTAGTTCATTTCCAGTGGCTTTAGCAGCTTTTTTAACCAATTTTTTATTCCTTGTAGCTCCTAAAGTCATATTGCCAGGAAAATGAGTAGTTCCTTTTAATCTTGTTACAGTCCCTCCTTCTTGATCTATAGAAATAAATAGAGGAATATTTCTCCCGGAATTTATAGAAAGACTTTGTAAATTTTTTGAAAGATTTACAACCTGTTCAGGATTTTTTATATTTCTGCTAAAATATATAACTCCCCCGATATGATAATTTTTTATCATATCTTTAATTTCTTCATTTACTTTTATATCAGTAAAACCAACCTGAAATAATTGTCCTACTTTTTCTTCAATAGACATAGTTTCAATAATTTCGTTCATTTTCATATGTAATTTTCACTCCTATCTACTAACTAACATACTAAAAAATAAATTTTTAATATAATAAATATTTATTTCTTATATTTTTAAAATTTTCAAGGTCTTCTTGCCAGGAATTGACGATGTTTTTTACACTGATTTTCTTATCAAGTTTTTTTCTTACTTCATCAGTTCCCATAAGAAGATCAAAAAAATATTTGCAGTTTTTACTTTTAGGCTTTTTCCAAAGAGTTTTTTTAGGGTATAAATCAAATAAACTTTTGATAATTGTAAGTGAAATAAGATAAGAATCTAAGATTTCTTCATTTTCTATAAGAAGATGAATTCCTCCACATTCTTTTCCTTGATGTTTTGAAAATGAGGGGATAAAATTAACAGGCCTAAATCTAATTCCATCTAAATTTTTACTTTCAAGCTTAGTTGCTAATTTTTGCGGTTCAACCCAGGGAGCACCAATATATTCAAAAGGTTTGGTAGTTCCTCTGCCTTCAGAAATATTAGTCCCTTCTAACATACAACTTATGGGATAACTTAAAGCAGTTTCAAAATGTGGAATCCCTGGTGACGGAGGAATCCAAAAAAGATCATTATACTCAGAAAAAGATTTTCCTTCCCAACCACTACATTTAATAACTCTTAATTCTGTTTCTAAAGAAAACTCTTCATTTGCCCAGTGAGCTATTTCACCAAAAGTCATACCATGTCGATGAGGAAGTGGATATAAACCAATAAAAGAAGCAAAGTCATCTTTCAAAATATTTCCTTCAACCTTTCTCCCTAAAGGATTCATCCTATCCAAAACAATTAATTCTTTATTATTTTTTCCACAACTTTCGAGAGTATATAATAATGTTGAAACATAAGTATAAAATCTTACCCCTATATCCTGTATATCAAAAATAATTGTATCCAGATCAGAAAGATGCTTACCGGACAATTTTTTATTTTTACCATAAAGACTTATTATCTGCAAACCAGTTTTTTCATCAATTCTACTTGAAACCTTATCACCTGCCCCTACATTACCTCTAACTCCATGTTCAGGGCCAAAAATTTTCATTAATTTCACAGCAGAATTTTCATTAAAAAGGTCTATATTTATCTTAAGGTCTGTGGTTAATCCTGTATGATTTGTAATGAGTCCCACTCTTTTGTCATGGACAGGGTCAAGTTTGTTTTCTAAAAAATTTTCTAATCCTGTTTTATACTTTTTCATGTTTTATCACCTTATTATAAATTTATTCTTTTGTTAGAATTTTTTTCAACAACCCATTGTTCTCTTTGAGTAATAACTTAGCTTTTTTCATATCCACACCTTTCCTATACATTATTATAGCCTCTTTTAACCTATAGTCTGCCTTATCAAGAAATTTTTGGGCAACTTTGTGGTCTGAATTAGTAATTAAGGTAAATATATCCTGAGCTCTTGACCTTAACTTCTCATTAGTGGGATTAAGATCAACCATCAAATTTGAATAAACTTTGCCTAATTTAATCATAACAGTAGTAGAAATCATATTCAAAACCATTTTCTGGGCAGTACCAGCTTTCATTCTAGTAGATCCTGTTATAACCTCAGGCCCAACTATTGGTGTGATAGCAACATCACTTATGTTTGCAAGTATTGACTCTTTAGTACAACTTAAACCTACACCAAAAGCTCCTCTTTTTTTCCCTTCTTTAATAGCTCCAAGAACAAAAGGTGTCTTACCACTGGCAGCTATCCCTACAACTGAATCATTTTCTCCAACATTATACTCAGTAATTTTTTTTGCTCCTAATTCTTCATTATCTTCAATATTTTCCTGGGCTCTAAACATCGCTTCTTTGCCACCAGCAAGAATTCCTACAACCCTATCAGGGCTTATACTAAAAGTAGGTTCACATTCTACAGCATCAAGCACTCCAAGTCTACCACTTGTTCCGGCCCCTATATAAAATAATCTCCCCCCATTTTGCATGTTTTTAGTGATTTTATCTATCACTTTTTCTATATTGGAAATTTCTTCGTTTACTGCTTCAGCTACTTTTTTATCTTCCTTATTTATTAATTTCAAAATTTCATCTGTATTCATTTCATCAATTTTCATACTATTGCTGTTTCTTTTTTCAGTTATTCTTTTTTTGGAATCTTGTGTCATATTACACCCTCCACAATCTATTTTAATCTGCTGTCTTGCATTACAACTCTTGTTTTACTTAAAGCCTCTATTGTTTTATCATACTCAACTGTTGCTACCCCTAAAAACAATACATCTATGACAGCTAATTGAGCCATTCTAGAAGCAAGAGCACTACCTCTAAAAGGGGTCTCTTCAGAAGAAGTCAATAAAACTATATCAGCAATTTCTGTAACAGGTGACCCCATATTTGAAGAAATAGACATTATGTTAGCACCTGCTTTTTTAGCTACCTTTAGCGACTCCATTAATTCTTTTGTTCTACCAGAATCTGAAATGGCAACAACTAAATCATCCTCTGAAAGCAATGAAGCCATGGTTTTCTGTCTATGATTATCGATTAATGCTTCTACATTATAATTAATTCTCTTAAATTTTAATTCACTATCTTCAGCTACAATACCTGATGCACCAAACCCAAAAAAACATAATCTTTCTGACTCTATTATAGCTGTAACCGCCTTATCTAAGTCTGTTTCTAATAATAATTTTTTTGTATTTTTTAATGACTGATCATAAATTTGAAATATTTTATTAACTATTTCACTAACTCCATCCTCTGCTTCAATCTCCCCATAAATATGTTCCTGAGTACCTTTTTTATCAACTTGAGCAAGCATTATTTTCAATTCCTGATACCCAGAATATCCAATGTGTTGGCAAAATTTAACTACAGTAGCTTCGCTCACACCAGATTTTTTTGCTAATTTAGTTATAGAAAGATGAATTACTTCTTCTCTATTATCAAGTATATATTTAGCAACTTTTTTTTCAGCAGGTTTTAGCTGTTCCATATAACTGTTTATACGCAAAACTCCGTCTGGAGAAACTTTTGAATTTTTATTCAAAATATTCACATCCTTTAAAAATTATCTGGCTCCAATAATTTAGATGAATTTATAACTATTCATAGTTATTCATATTAGGATCAAGAGCATCACGCAAACCATCACCTAAAATATTAAAAGAAAGAACAGTAATCATAATAGCTATCCCGGGAAAAGTAGAAACCCACCATGCTTCTCTAATTATTGTTCTACCCTTACTTAACATCTGGCCCCAGGAAGGAGTGGGAGGTTGAACTCCTAAACCTAAAAAACTCAACGAAGATTCAGTAATTATAGCTCCAGCCATTCCTAAAGTAGCCATAACAATTACAGGAGCAATAGCATTAGGTAACATATGTTTAAATATAATTTTATGTGTTTTAGCTCCAAGAGCTTCTGCAGCAGAAACAAATTCTTTATTTTTCAAGGAAAGAAATTCTCCGCGAATTAAACGAGCATAACCAACCCAACTAACTGCTCCAATCGCTAACATAACATTAAAAATACTTGCCCCAAGAACCGCTACAAGTGAAATTGCTAAAAGTATACTTGGAAAAGCAAGAAGAATATCAACCAATCTCATAATTAATCCATCTATCCATTTTCCAAAATAACCTGCAATAGAACCTAAAAATATACCTATAATTCCTGAAATACCTACTGCAACTATACCAACCATAAGCGAAACTCTTGAACCATAAATAATTCTACTCAAAATATCTCTTCCCATTTTATCTGTCCCAAGCCAATGATTTCTTGAAGGTCCTTCTAAAGAAGAAGACAAATCCATCGCCTGTGGATCATAGGGACTAATATATGGAGCAAAAATAGCACTTCCTATAATAATTACTAGAATAAAAAGCGCAAATTTAACTCTTGTATTTTTTTTAAGCTGTTTTATCACTCTACTGGATGCTTTATTTCTATCACTCAAATTTTCACGCTCCTTTCTACCTTTACTCGTATTTGATCTGGGGATCTATAAAACCATAAAAAATATCTATCAATAAATTTGCAAATAAAACTGTAAGAGCAATTATAATAGTTACTGCCTGAACTACCAGATAATCTCTTCTAAAAATTGAATCTACCATCAGCCTTCCCATTCCTGGTCTGGCAAATACTTTTTCGGTAATTACTGCACCACCAAGAATAAAACCTAAACGTAAACCAATCATTGTTAAAACAGGCAACATTGCATTTTTTAAAGCATGTTTATAAATAACAACTTTTTCTTTTAATCCTTTTGCCCTTGCTGTACGAATATAATCTTGATTAATAACTTCTAACATACTTGATCTGACAAGTCGAGTAGTTAGAGCTGCTCCTGCAGTTCCAAGAGTTATTGCAGGTAAAATTAAATGTTTCCATGATCCTACTCCAGTTGCTGGTAATAAACCAAATTTTAATGAAAATAATAATATAAGCATCATTCCAAGCCAAAAATTAGGAATAGAAATCCCTGAAAGAGCAAAAATCATTGCCATATCATCAAACCATGTATATCTTTTAATAGCAGAAATAATACCAATCGGAAAAGCAATAATATAAGAAACAAACATACCTGCTAAACTTAAAAAAGCCGTATACTTTATTCTCTCTTTTATTAATTGACTAACTTCTTTGTTGTAATGAATGGATTCACCAAAATCCCCTCTAAGAGCATTTTTAATAAAATTAAAATATTGCATAGGTAACGGATCATTCAAACCTAAACTTTCTCTCATTTCTTCCATTTGAGCACCTTGAGCAAACTCACCCAACATTATCTCTACAGGATCACCAGGTGTTAAATGCATTAAAGAAAAAACTATAAGTGAAACTCCTAGTAAAATTGGAATCATTAATAATAATCTTCTTATTATATATTTAGACACACTACACCTCCTAGCAATAATAAAAGAGGGGATAATTATCCCCTCTTATTATAATTTTATTTAATCAGAAAATTTTACATCTTTTAGTTTATGCAAAATAGTTACTGGATATGGAGCAGCTTCAAAGCCTTCTATACCTTTTCTATATGCAGCTAAATCAGGGATAGAATAAAGGAATATCATTGGCACCTCATCTGTTATTATTTGATACATTTCTCTATAAACTTCTTTTCTTGCCTCAGGATCTAAAGTTCTTCTTCCTTCTTCTATTAATTCATCTACTTTATCATTTTTATAATACATTCTATTTACTCCACCTTTAGGAGGAGTCATTTCAGAGTGAAAGAACCAATATCCATCAGGATCAATTATTCCATACCATCCTAAAAGATATATTTCAGCTCTCCCCTGTTTAACATCTTCATAAAAAGTACCCCATTCAAGCAGTTCGATATCAGCATTAATTCCAGCAGCTTTCATATACTGTTGCATTATCTGTGCTAATTCCTCACGTCCTGAACTGGTTTTTATGGTTATTTCTTCCCCATCATAATCAGCTTTTTCTAACATTTCTTGGGCTTTTTTATAACTATATTCATACTTATTAATTGAAGGATCTTCAGCATATTCTTGAGCTAAAGAAGAACTAGTAGGAAGAGGAACTACAGTACGACTCCCATTAAAATGACTTGTTATTGCTTCTTTGTCTAAAGAGTAAGCTATAGCTTTTCTTAGATATTTATTATCTACTGGTTCTTTTGTAACATTAAAACCAACATACTGATAATTAGTACCAGCTATTGAAGATAAAACTATTTCTTCATTTTTTTCTATTGTTCTTCTATCATCTTCAGTTACAGACATAAGTACATCTATAGCTCCAGTTTCAAGTTCTACAACTCCTACAGAACTTTCTGGTACTATTTTATATATTGCTTTGTCTAAATTGGGACGTCCTTCAAAATAATCTTCATTTGCTACTAGTACTGTTTCTTGATCTACTTCTCTTTCGGAAAATTCAAAAGGACCTGTACCTACAGGATTTTCATCTAAACTTTTTTCTTCATCCTGAGCAATATGTTTAGGAACAATGCCTATATTCATATTTACCATAAAGGGAGCAAAAGGTTCTTTTACTTCAAATTTTACAGTATAATCATCAATAATTTCTATGCCTTCAACATGTTCAGCTTCACCTTCACTGAATTCTTCAGCCCCAACAAGATTTTTATAATTACCAGACTTAGGTGAACCTACATCTGGATCAAGCATTGACTCAAAAGTATATTTTACATCTTCAGCTGTTAATTCATGACCATCATGAAATTCAACACCTTTTTTAAGATTAAAAACATACTCTGTTTTAGTAGGATTTTCAAATGTAGCAAGATCTGGTACATATTCTAGATTTTTATTTAATTTAATTAACCCATTATAAATCTGAGAAGTAACATACATACCATTTGCTGTAGTTACAAAACGTGGATCTAAAGATGTTGCATCTGCATCCATTCCTATAACAATACTTCCATCATTTTCACTTGCATATGAAGTTGAAGCAAAGGTTAAAAGCATTAAAGCTGCCATTGCAATTATTAATGTTTTTTTCATTATTTATCTTCCTCCTGTTTTTTAATTAATATTAGTAAATAATCGATAAGTAAATTTTGTTACTAATTTATTTTCCATTTATCACCCCTTTAAACAAAATTTTATGAATTTTTAATTTATTATAATATTTTCATTAAATCCTCAAGATTATTAATTATATAATCAGGATAAATTTTGTTTTTTTCAAATCTAATATTATTTAATTTCTTTTCTTTTTTAACATATTCAAAAATATATTCTTTGGTAATATTACTTTTAGTCCTTTTTTCTAATTTAATTGAGTCTATATTTTCAGGTAGATTCCTGTCAATAAATATCGTTTTCCCGCCTAATTTGTTAGCACCATAAATATCCATTAAAATAGAATCACCTATATGAACCCAATTTTCTCTATTATGGTTTTTTACAGCATTTAAAAAAATTCTCTTCTCAGGTTTAGCTGATTTAGCTCGATCACAACTGATTATTTCAGCAAAATAATGATTTATTCCTAATTTTTTTACTACAGGAAATTGATATTTATAATATCCATTTGTTATAATTTTCAACTCATGCTTTTTTCTATTTAATTTTTTTAATAATTTTACTCCATCCATATATTTTTTTATATAGGGAGAAGAACAATATTTTTTAACTAAATTAGCAACATCTATATCAATTTTTAAACCTAAGTTGCTGGAAACATTTTTAATAATCATATCCCAATCATATGCTTTATAAGAACTTTTTTTTGAATATTTTTTGTATTCCTCAATAATATTCTGCCAGATTATATTTTTAATTTCATTTTCACTTTTTTCTGGTTTTTTCAATAATAAATTTTCTTTATATTCATTATATAATATCTCTTTAATTTCCGGAAAAACTCCCTTTGAAAAAGGATTTTCCATTAATACTCCATCTAAGTCAAAAGTAATCAGCATAATAAAATCTCCTTAACAAATTCATTTATATTCGACATGTTAATTAATATATTCGACATTATAGTAAAATTTCCTTTTTATTTATTGAATTTTAATAAAATTATTTTTATAAGTAGGTAAAAAAATTTAATTAAGTGGTTTTTTAATAATTTTATTTTTATTTTGCAATACAATAATACCTATTAAAACTAAAAACATACCAACTATTTGAAAAAAATTTAGTCTTTCATTATAAACAAAATAAGATAAAATCGCTGAAACAGGAATTTCAAAATTAGCAATAATAGAAGCTTTTATTGCCCCAATATTTTTTATGCCAGTATACAAAAGAGCTACAGGCAATACTCCAGCAATAAGAGCCAACATTAATATTCCTAACCAGGCTTTAGTTTCAAGACTTTGATTTAGCAAATGAAAAGGACGATAATAAATAACCAATGTAATTAAAGAAAGAGTATTTACATAAGCAGTTAAAATTATTGGTTCTATCCTGTCCAAAAATGATTCAGAATAAACATTCATAAATGCATAAAAAATTGCTCCCAGAACACCAAATATTACCCCCAAAATTTTTACACTACTATCATAGTTAAATAAATCAAGGACTAAAAAACTACCTGTAAATGCAATTAAAAGAGAAATCAAAATGAATTTATCCACTTTTTTCTGACCAAATATAAAAGAATAAATTGTTACTAAAATTGGATAAGTAAATAAAAGAATAGTAGCAACTGCTACATCTAAAAACATAAAAGATTTATAATAAAATAAAGTCATAAAGGTGTTACCAAAAACACCAAGAATAAATACTTTTTTAAAAAGTCTACTGGAAATAATAATTTTAGAACCATAAATATAATAAGCTCCCAGCCATAAAACAACTACCGCTATCAAATATTGTAATATCAACATTTCTCCAGCACTTAAGCCAAAGTTATAAATATATTTGACAAAAAGTCCTGAACTACCAAAACAAACTGCTGACAAAACAGCTGCTATATATCCTATTTTGTTATTTTTATTATTAATTTTAGTATCTTCCAAATTAACACCTCAAATATACTAATGATTTCATCTATTTTACCCACCTGTGCCCCTAATACACAGGTGGGCTGAGAAGGTACCAGTAAAACAAAAAAACAGAAGAGTTTATAATTCTTTTAAATTAGAAACTTTGTTAATACCCAAACCTGGACCATCAGGTAAAATTATTTCAGGTCCATCTATCTCAATTCCACCATCTACTGGATCTTCAGCTAAAAGACTTGGGGCATCGAGATCAAGACGGGTTATATTCTTTTTGGCTGCAGCCACATGAGCTGCTGCTGTTACAGAAATTTTTGCTTCTAACATACTTCCTAACATAGATTCTATACCATAAGCTTCTGCAATGGAATTTATCTTAAGTGCATTATAAATTCCACCTGCTTTCATAAGTTTAATATTTATTAAATCACAGGCCTGTTTTTCCAGAAGTCTCAAACAATCTTTTGCACTAAACAAACTTTCATCAGCCATAATAGGAGTTAACACTCTATCTCTTACAAATTTCATCCCCTTAAAATCATTTGCTTTTACTGGTTGTTCAACTAATTCTATATTTAGATTTTCTTCTTCCATCTTTTTTATGGCATATACTGCCTCTTTTGCTTCCCAGCCCTGATTTGCATCCAGTCTTATTTTTATTTCTGGACCAACTGCTTTTCTAATAGCTCTTATCCTTTTTAAATCAACATTCATTCCTTTACCAACTTTTAACTTAAGAGTTTTATAACCCTGTTTTACTGCCAACAGTGCATCTTCACTCATTTCAGCTGGTGAATTAACACTAATTGTTAAATCAGAAGTTATTTTATTCTGATAGCCTCCTAATAATTTATACAAAGGTGCATCATAAATTTTTCCATACAAATCATAGATGGCCATATCTATTGCCGCCTTAGCACTATGATTATTGACAGCTGCTTCTTCTAATAAAAAATGCAATTTATCAATATTATCTATTCTTTCTCCTATAAATAAAGGTTTTATTTTTTTAGTTATTAATCCTCTAATCCCTTCATTCATATCACCAGTAATAACAGCTGTTGGAGGAGCTTCACCAATTCCAATTAAACCTTCATCTGTTTTGATTTTTACCACTGTCTCTTCAGCTGATTCAACAGTTCTCAATGAAGTTTTAAAAGGTTTTTTTAATGGGACACTAAGATGATATAATTTTATATCAGTTATTTTCATTTTTTCCACCTCAGTTATTTATTTTATAATCCACAAATCTTTTTAGAAACTTTAGCAATAGTAACATTACCATATGCATTTGTAGGTAGGTTTTTGGATAATACTACTAAAACAAATTTATTATTATTAAAATTAAAAATAGAAGCATCATGTTCTACTTTATCTAAAGTTCCTGTCTTACTGGCAACTTTAGACCAATCATCTTCTGGAATATAAAATGAAAGTTTATCTCTTATTGTTTGTTTGCTCATAATTGAGATCATTTCTTCACAGCTTTTTTTAGAAATATCAGAAAAATTATTTTCATAGATATCTTTTAAAATTTCTCCAATTTCATCAGCTCTTATATAATTTTCTATTCCTCTTTTTCTTGACTCATAATCCATCATTTTTCTTTCTAAACAACTATCATAATTACGTTCTTTAAAAAAATTATTTATATTATTAATTCCAAGTTTATCAATAACCAGATTGGTCGCTGTATTATCACTTAAAACAATCATTAATAAAACTAATTCTGAAAGTTTCATTTCAATATTTTCTCTAAGTTCATGTAAAATTCCTGAGCCACCAACTCTTTCAGACGGAGGAACTGACAAAAACTCATCTCTATCAACTAAACCCTTCTCTAATTGTCTAAAATATTCAATCATAATTGGTATTTTAATAACACTTGCAGCCAGTACTTTTTCACCTTCATTTATTTTTAATTCATCATTATTTAATAAATCTTTATAATAAAGAGAATAATCTCCTTTTCTTTTTTGAATATACTCTTTAATTTCCTTTTTTAATTCATTTTTCAAATGAACTCCTCCTTTCAACTTTCCTTTAAAAACTTTTTAGCTAATTTAAATGATTCTAAATAAGTTTTTTCACTACTTTTCATCAATTGCTCTACTCTCATCACAAAAACTCCATGGACTGTTATTGGATTATGATCTCCATTTTTATCTTTTTTACCATAGCCTGAACCAGAATGAATTAAATAATGTTCTCCATGATCTTCTCCTAGATACATCATAACATGACCTTTCATATAAATTGGATCTCCAGCTTCTAATTTGTCCATAACTTTTCTTCTTTCTTTTAAACCACCATTGAATTTATAAACTTTACCGGCTGATATTTCTTCCTGAGGAAAACCGGCATCACGTGGTATTTGGATACCAACTGTACGATAAATATCCATAATAAAACGAGAACAATCTCTTCTTTTGTAGAGTCCACCCCAACCATATCTTTCACCTAAAAGCTTAAAAGCCTGTTTTAATAAGTTTTCTCTTGTATAATTAAGATAACCTTCTTTTAAATCATTAGATCTTGCAATTAAAGCTTTTTTGAATTTTAATTTTTCTTTTTCTCCTTTTACTGGAAGCCAGACAACATAAGATCCTTCAGGTGATTGAGCTTGCTGATTATTTTCTGGAATAGAATCAGGAATTTCCCCATTTTTCACAAGTGGAATTTTATCTCCCATTTGAAATAATATATTTGAAATCTTATTATCAAATGGATTTGGTTCAGTTTCTACTCTACTCTCTATAACAACTAAAAAATTATTAGTATCAAAATATGATAAGGCTTCTTTTTTATTTTCAGCAATAGCAATTTTATCTTTTTTTACCCAGCCTCTATACCGCTTAGCCTGGATATAATACCATTTTTTATCATTACTTATATGTAAAATTGCACAGGGACTACCTACAGATAAAGCAGTAAGTTGTAATATATCCTGATCTATAGTTTCCGGTTTAGTAGCAAAAACTTCATTAGTAGGAAAAGCGCGCATATTTGCTCTTTTAATTAAAACTCCAAATTCAACCTTGATTTCATCTTTAATAGAACTTATCTTAGCGTTTTTAATTAATTCTTTTTTTTGTTTTTTAGATATTTTTTCAGAATTTTTATTATAAAAATCATTTTCTTTTATTTTTTCAGGAAGAGAATAATCTTCCATTAAAGCATATAATTTTTGACGACTTATTATATCTGGATAATGACTGAGGTTACAAAATTCTTCTTCTTTTCCTTTTTGTTTAGCCTTTTCAAAAACAAGTTGATTAAATTTATTTATTTCTTTTTTAGTCATAACTATATTTTTTTCACTATTTCCTATCCAAAATTCTGGATTAAGCATTTCTTTTTTTACTCCAGGAGCTAATTTCAATTTCTGCATTTTAGACATTTATCTATCATCTCCTTGACTTTTATTTAATAACCTGCAGGTATAACATCATGGTTTATTAGGTCTTCATAACTTTCTCTTTCTACTATAAGATTAGCTTTTCCCTGATTAACAAGAACTATTGCTGGTCTAGGTATCCCATTATAATTATTTGATAAAGCATAAGTATAGGCCCCGGTGCAGGTTACAGCCAGTATATCTCCTCTCTGACTTTCAGGTAGAGTAATATCTTTAATAAGTATATCTCCTGTTTCACAGCATTTACCGGCAATGCTTACTTCTTCTTTGCCTTTTTCATTCATTTTATTAGCTAGAAATGCATCATATTCTGCTCCATATAAGGAAGGTCGAATATTATCACTCATCCCACCATTTATAGTAATATATTTTTTTACGTTCTTAATATCTTTAATCATTCCAATTTCATAAAGTGTTGTCCCTGCTGTACCGATAATAGACCTCCCAGGCTCAAGTAATAATTCCGGTAAAGGATAATTATAATTATTTGTTTCTTTTAAAACTTTTTTAACCATTTCTTTAACATATTTTTTTATCGGAACAAGAGGATCATCTTCAGTATGAGGAATACCTAAACCTCCACCAAGATCTAACTTAGTCATAATAATATTATTTTTATCTTTCATATCTGCCATAAACTTAACCATTATTTCTATTAACTTTAAAAAGCTCTCTTTTTTATAAATTTGAGATCCAATATGGGCATGAATACCTTTTAACTCTAAATTTTTATATTTATTTGAAATTAGTTCAACTAATTTTTCTGCATCACCGTTCTTTATTCCTACTCCAAATTTTGAATCTACTTTTCCAGTTACCATAAAATCATGAGTATGTGCTGCTATCCCTGGAGTAAGTCGAATCATTACCTCAACATTTTTGTCATATTTTTCAGCTAATTCATTTAATAATTTAGCTTCTGGAAAATTATCTACTATAAACCCTCCTATATTGTTTTTTAAAGCTAATTCAATTTCAGAAGGCAATTTATTATTTCCATGAAAAAATATTTCTTTAGCAGGAAAATCAGCTTTTAATGCTGTATACAATTCTCCACCAGAAACTACATCAAGACTTATTCCCTTTTCTTCAAATATCCTATAAAGCGTTCTATTAGCAAAAGCTTTGCTCGCATACAAAACTTTAGAATCTCCTGGATAAGAAGAAAGTCCTTCAATATATTGATCAATTTTATCTCTTATTTCTTTTTCATCAAGAACTATTAGTGGAGTGTCAAATTCATCTACTAA
>JBNJDK010000013.1:0-36513 GCA_051744805.1 Bacillota bacterium | reverse complement strand
AAAACAGCAGCTATTAAAATAATAACTGCTGTAAAAAATAATTATATTTAAATAACCTTAAAGTTTAGGAAATAAAGTTTTCACTATACTTCTTGCATCTTCATCTACCACATAATAATTTCTTTCCAATCCGTTTTTTTCTACCTTTAAAATATCTAAATCTTTAAGCTTTGAAAGATGCTGAGAAAGAGTTGATTGAGGTATATTTAAACAACTTTGCATCTCAGTCACATTATACCCTTCCTTTTCCATAAGTCCTCGCACAATACATAATCTAATTGGATGTGACAAAACTTTTAAAATTTTTGCCTTTTCCTCTATTTTTTCCAGGTCTTGCATAATATTTTCCATAAATTCATCTCCCACAATTTTATTTATGATTTCTTTATATCCATATATTAAGATATTCTAGTCTTTTTGTCAAAATTCCATTGACTTTTATATTATTATATCATAATATATAAATATAGTAATATATTTTTTCGAAGGGAGGACAAAATTAAGGATATTTTTGATGTCATTAATGAAAAATATCTCAATCTATTAGTATTATTTTATTTCTATTAATAAATTATTTTATTTTTAATAATCAATCTAATACGAGGAGGGTTTGTTTTGCATAAAATAAGAAGATTTGTTTTTACAGCCTCAATTATATTTCTTTTCTGGCTGGCTTATACTACCTCTCTTAAAAAAAGTGAATTAATTACTGGTTTGATAGTTTCAATTGTAATAGCCTTATTTACTTATGAGAGTTTCACCAGAGTCAGACCTGAAAATAATATTGTTAAAAGATTTTTTTCTTTTCTGAAATATCTACCAATTTTTATTTTTGAAATGATTAAAGCTAATATCGATGTAGCTAAAAGGGTTATTAATCCATCTCTACCAATAAATCCAGGAATTGTCGCTATTAAAACTGACTTAAAATCTGATCAGGCCAAAATGTTTTTAGCAAATTCTATAACTTTAACTCCTGGTACTCTTACAATTGATGTCATCGATGATACTCTCTATGTTCATTGGATAGATGTGGAAAGCAAAGAACCCCAGATTCAAAAAAATAAAATTGCAACTAAATTCGAAAACTTGCTTAAGGGGGTTTTTTAATTGTTTAATTTTGCATTTTTAATTATATTACTTGCTGTAATATTAGGAGTAATAAGGTTGGTTAAAGGGCCCAGTTCTGCCGATAGAATAGTAGCCCTTGATACTATTACAACCGTTATAAGTTCTATGTTAGTTTTACTTGCTTTATTTTTTGAAAGTTATATATTTCTCGATATTTCTTTTGTTTTTGCAGCACTTTCTTTTACAAGCGTTATAGTAATAGCCCGTTTTCTTGAAGGGAGAGGTTAATTTATGATTATTTTAAGTATACTGGGATATATTTTAATTATTATTGGAACAATATTTTTATTTTTAGGTTCTTTAGGCCTTATTAGAATGCCTGATGTTTATAATAGATTACAGGCAGGTACTAAAGCAACAACTCTTGGGGCTTTATCCACAATTATTGGAGTCGGTTTGGTTGAACCAGCTTGGTTTTGGAAAACACTAATTATTGCAGTTTTTATAGTATTGACTAATCCCATTGGTAGCCATACTATAGCTCGTGCTTCACGTAAAAGTGGTATAAAAACTACAACTGAAACTACAATAGATAAATATGAAGAAAATGTTTTGAATAATGAAAGTGGTGATGAAAATGACCTTGCTTTATAGTATTCTTATTTTACTTATGCTAATAAGTGGTATTGCAGCTTTAGTTTTTGACAGACTTTTAAATTCTATAATTGCAGCTGGCCTTGTTAGTTTAATGGCCGCAGCTCTATTCTATTTCTTAAAAGCACCTGATGTAGCCATGACTGAAGCAGCTATTGGTGCCGGATTAACAACTGCAATTTTTGTAATCACCCTAAGAAAAACAGAAGGGAGTGAAAGTGAGTGAGATTTAGAAATATATTTGCCTTAATTTTAGTATTTATATTAGGCTTTTTCATCTTACAGGCTTTTAATATATCTCCTGAAGAAGGACAATTATCAATAAATAAATTTGGAGAAGCAGAAATAGAAAATAGAACTGCTGAACTTTATATAAATAAAAGTGTAAACTCTAAAAATGAAGATTTTATCTTTGCTGAAAGTAAAAATTTAGAAACTGGTTCAGCAAATATGGTAACTTCAGTTATAGCTAATTATCGTTCTCTAGATACTTTAGGAGAAGTTACTGTTCTCTTTTTGGCAGCAACTGGATTAGGTGCAGTTTTATATACTAACAAAAAGAAAAAAAGAAATTTTATTGTAGATGAAGGTTCACTTATTCTCAAAACAGGAATTAAAATTTTATTTCCACTACTAATTCTGGCAGGTGCTTATATTTTCATTCACGGTCATCTTACCCCTGGTGGAGGATTTCAGGGAGGAGCTGTAATAGCAACTGCTTTCTTACTCAAATTCTTAGCAGACAGAGAATACAAATTGGCTGAACACAAGTTAAAAATAGTAGAAGTTTTAGCTGGCATTAGTTTTGTTGGTCTTGGTCTTTATGGATTATATACTGAAGGTTCTTTTTTAAGCAACTTTATGCAAACAGGAACAATTGGAACACTTTTTAGTGCAGGAATAATTCCTATAATTTATGTTTCAATTGGTCTAAAAGTTGGTGCTGAACTTACAAGTATTATAAGTAATTTAATAGAAGCTTAATAAAAAATCAAACAAAAATGTTTATAAAAGGATGTGATCTCATTGATTAGCTTCCTGGAAGAATGGTCCTTTTTTGGTGGTTCCATTCTCCTTATCTTGATTGGCCTTTATGGAGTTATTACTAAAAGAAATCTGATCAAGATTTTAATCGGGTTAAGCTTAATGGATACAGGTGTTAATGTGTTATTAGTTTCATTAGGTTATGTTGAAAATGGAAATGCTCCTATACTTACATCAATTATAAAAAACAATTCTGGTACCTTCGTAGATCCTATTCCTCAGGCCCTGGTTCTTACAGCTATTGTGATTGGCGTAGCTATTCTAGCTCTAGGTCTGGCTGTAACTATTAAGATTTACGAAAAATACGGTACCCTTGATATTTCGAAAATAAGGGGGTTAAAATGGTGAATCCAGTACTAATTATTGCTTTACCACTCTTAATTGCGTTTCTTATGCCTTTATTCAATTATATACACAAAAAATTACCGGCAGTAATAGCTCTATTGACTACAGCTTTTAACGTTTGGATCATTACTGTAAACTTTAATGAAGCTCTTTTTAATCCAATGGTTATTGAAATAGGTAACTGGCAGGCTCCATTTGCTATAAATCTTTATTTAGGACCTTTAGCTATTTTAGCTGTTGCAGTTATAAATGTAATTGCTTTAGTTTTAGCTATTTATAATCTGGAACATGATTATGAAATAAATGATAAATTTTATTCTTTATTTTTAATGATCATTGCTGGAACTTCAGGTATGGTTATGACTGGTGATCTCTTTAATCTTTTTGTTTTTATTGAAATTAGTAGTGTAGCTGCTTATGGATTAACAGTTTTTTCAAGAGGTGATAGTTATGAGGCTGCATTCAAATATATAATTATTGGGGCAATTGGTTCTGTTTTTCTACTCATGGCAATCGGCTTTACTTATGCCAGTGTGGGAAGTTTAAATATGGCGCAAATTGCAAATGTAGCAGGAAATTTAAATCCACAACTAATGAGAGTTATAACTCTACTATTTATGATCGGAATTGGTATTGAGGCTGAATTATTCCCTCTCAATTTATGGGTTCCTGATGTATATAGTGAAGCACCAACAAGTGTAACTTCTATTCTTAGTGGTGCTGTTTCAGCAGCAGGCATTTATTCTTTAGGAAGAATTTTCTTTACTCTTTTTGCTGACCCTGCTCTTTACACTTATTTAATGATTATTGGAGTTATTACTTTAGTTATAGGAGAACTTGTTGCTTATAATCAAGAAAATATTAAAAGAATGCTTGCCTATTCAAGCATTGCTCAAATGGGATTAATTGTAACTATCATTAGTATAAATACTTCACAGGCAGTATCAGCCGGTCTTTTCCAGTTAGTAAATCACTCTATTTTAAAAGTTCTTTTATTTATAAGTGCCGGAGTTTTAGCTACAGCTGCTGGAAGTAAAAAAATAAGAGATCTAACAGGTTTAGGAAGTGAAAAACCAGTTGCAGCTTTAGGTTTTACTATAGGTGCAATGGGTATTTTAGGAGTGCCATTCTTTAATGGTTTTATCAGTAAATTAATGCTTATTAATAGTAGTTTAAATGCAGAAAAAATCATAATAACTGCTTTAATTCTTTTTGCTACTATAGTTGAAATAGGTTATTATCTTAAAGTTATTCAAAAAATATATTTTGAAAAAAGAGAAAGTAAAGTTTTTAAAACTGTAAATATTTTTATCCCAGTACTAATTTTAACTATTTTTGTTTTTGCTTTAGGTATTTATCCAGAATTAATTACTACTACCCTGGATAAAGCGGCAAACGAACTATTAAATAGTACTGAATATATCACAACTGTGTTAGGAGGGATGTAGGATGCTAAGTAATTATATTTTCATCCCCATTATAGCAGCCTTTTTTGCCTATCTTCTAAATAAAAAAGTAAAATATACTGGTGGAATTATTACTTCAATTATTTCTGCCTACTTACTTTATAAATTGATAGGTTTATATGGAAAATGGTCATTAATTCAAACAATTGATTTTAGCATAATGGGAAATAACTTAGAATTTATTTTAGGAAATAATCCTTTAAGCTGGCTTTTTGCCTTAATGACTGTTAGTGCGGGATTGCTAATAGCTCTTTTTAGTATTAAATCTCAGGAAAATTATAATTTAAGTTCTGCATTTAATTTTAACTTTTTGATTTTAATTGGAAGTATATTGGGAGTAGTTTTTGCTGGAGATTTCTTAAGTTTATTTATCTTCTGGGAACTTATGACCTGGACTTCTTTTTATATTATCTCCGGTGGTACCAAAAAAATGGCCCAAAAATCTGCCTATCGTTATTTTGTTTTGAGTGCAGTTGGTGCTTATACAATGCTTATGGCCATTATAATTATCTATAACCAAACTGGAAGTTTTGCTATTGGAGAAGCTGCTCAATATTTAATTAATCTCCCAATTGGAAAATCACTACTTCTAATGGGAATGATGAGCCTTCCCTTTTTAACAAAAGCTGGTTTATTTCCAGTTCATATCTGGGTAAAAGATGCTCATGGTAATGCGCCAAAAGAATTTTCTCCATTTTTATCAGGATTAATGTTAAAAGTTGGAGTTTATGGATTATTGCTGGTATTATATCTCTTGCCTTTCTTTAAGGTAATGGAAAATACTATAACATATAGAGGCTTACCGATTTTTAGTTATATTTTAGCTTTATTTGGAGCAATAACTACTGTAACCGGTACAATCCTGGCAATTAGACAGGAAGATATGAAAAAATTAGTAGCTTATTCTTCCATATCTCAAATGGGTTATATTCTAATGGGGATAGCAATAGCAACACCTTTAGGATTGACAGGTAGTTTACTGCATATGATGAATCACCTTATTTTTAAATCTGCTATATTCTTAACGTTAGCAGCAGTAATTTATAGAACTGGAACTACCAAAATGTATGAGATGGGTGGACTTATTTTTAGAATGCCAGTAACTTTTGCTACCTACCTTACAGCAATTATTGCTCTGGCTGGAATCCCACCAACAAATGGATTTATTTCCAAATGGGTTATTTATCAGGCTCTTATTGAAAAAGGGTATCTATTTTTAGCCCTTGCTGCTTTCTTTGGTAGTATAGGTTCATTTATGTATGTATTTAAACCATTAAGTACTGTGTTTTTAGGTCAGTTAAAACCACAACATGAAAAAATAAAAGAAGTACCATTTATTATGCAGTTGCCAATGTATGTATTAATGGGCCTTATGGTACTTTTCGGAGTTTTACCTGGAATACAGATGAATATTATTAGTAAAATTTCTTCTCAGCTCGGCATAGAAACAGTTAATTATTCTCTTTACACAATTGAAGGTGCTTTTGGCTCCTGGAATTCAATGATAATCTTTAATGTATTTACAGCAGGTTTTGTTATTTCTCTACTCATATTCATGTTAGCTAAAAAATCAAAACTTGTTGGTTTACTTGATACTTATACCTCAGGTGAATATATGAATGATGCAGAAGCTTATCATTATGCATATCAATACTATCGTCCTTTTGATAGATTATTTGATAATTTTGCAGCCAGGAGTTTAACTAGAGCTTATGAAAGTTTTGCCAATAATATAAGCAAAGTTGGTAACACACTGCGTAAAGGAATTATAACTGGTAATGGACAAACTTATGCTTACTATGCTGTCTTGTTTTTCGTGATACTTGCCATTGCGGGGTGGATAATATGATAGAAATGTTAATGACTGCTATAAAATTTCTTTTAATCACAATATTTAGTTCAGCTCTAGGTTTGCTTTTTATGGGAATTGCCAGAAAAATAATCGCTAGAATCCAAAAAAGATATGGCCCACCTTTTTATCAGCCTTATCTTGATGTAATAAAATTGTTTGGTAAAAATGCTATAACTCATGGTTTCATCTTTGATTTCGGTTCTATTATGGCTTTAGGAGGAGTAATAGCCACTCTCTTTTTCATACCATTAGGTGGTTGGTATCTATACAGTATGAGTGGTACAGTTATATTGGTTATTTATCTATTGGCCATAGCATCTCTCGGAATGGCAATGGGAACAGTTGGTTCTGGTAACCCGCAGGCTTCTTTAGGAATATCAAGAGCTTTAACCCAAATGCTAGGTTATGAATTACCCTTTCTTGTCATTCTTTTTGGTTTAATTTATAAATATCAGACTTCTTCAATTGTCGGTCTTATGGAAGCTCAGGCTGGAGGATTTATGAACTGGAATCTATTCACCTATCCAGTAGCTACAATTATTGCATTTATAGTTCTCCTGGGAATGATGGGCAAAAAGCCATTTGATGCTATGATAGCACCTTCTGAAATAGGATCAGGGCCTGTTGTAGAATCTGGTGGAAAATATCTGGGAATGATGATGTTACAAAAATCAATTACAATTATTATAGAATTAGCTCTTTTTGTAAATCTTTTTCTTGGAGGAGCAGAAAATATTTTAATTTTCATCCTTAAAATGCTTATCGTATGGATTACAGCAACTATGATTGGTTCTCTTTATCCACGATTCAGAATTGAAGATGGAGTACTCTTTTACTGGAAATGGCCACTAATGATTGCTATAGTACAGGTACTATTTATTATATTTTAACTAATGAGGAGGTTTTTAGATATGAAAGATAAATTTAAGAGAGGTAAATGGAAAGAATTTCTTGATTGGGCCCAAAACAGGTCTTTAAGTATGCTCCACTACTGTACTGGCTGTGGAGCAATTGAATTACCACCAACCATGACCTCTCGTTATGATATGAGTCGTTTTGGAATTGGACAGGCTGCTACACCAAGACAGGCAGATTTGCTTTTGGTAACTGGTTATCTTAGTACCAAAACTCTTAGGAGATTAATATATACTTATGAACAAATGCAAGAACCTAAATTTGTAGTTGGGTTTGGCTCCTGTACTATTAATGGTGGTATGTATTGGGATTCTTATAATACTATCAAACAATTGGATAAATACCTGCCTGTAGAAATGTACATTGCAGGTTGTATGCCCAGGCCGGAGGCTATCCTTGATGGTTTACTTAAATTAAAAGATAAAATCGAAAAAGGAGAAGCTAATGGCTATAAAGAATATAAAGAAAATCTTGAATACTATCATAAAAATCAGGAAGAAGCTTTAGGGGAGGTACAGAGAACACAATGAGAAATGAAAAAGAAGTAATAGACTTAATTAAAAATAATCTGGATTTTCTCGAAATAGAGAAAAAAAGAAAACAAAATATCTCTGTCAGTTTTGCCCCTGACAAGACAATCCAGGCTTTGAGTTTTCTCAAATCAAATAGTTATAAACATCTTTCAACAATAAGCTGTGTTGACTGGATTGAAGATGATGAATTTGAACTTGTTTATCATGTATTTTCTTATGAAGATTATATAAATATAAGTGTAAAAACAAGAATAGATAGAGAGAAAGCTACTTTTGTAACCCTAAAAGAAATCTGGCCAGTAGCTGAATTTTATGAAAGAGATATTCATGATTTCTTTGGAGTTAAATTTGAAGGAAATGATAATTTAGAAGAATTAATCCTGGAAAATTGGAATGAGATCCCCCCAATGCGTAAAGATTTTGATACTCGTAAATTTGTAAATGAGGAATATGAATGGAGGGATTACAATGGACAAAAACACACAGACTGAAATATTTTTTGGTCCGAATCATCCTGGGGTGCCTGGTAACTATGGAATTATTTATGATTTTGAAGGCGATACTGTAACAGAAGCTAAACCAAATGCTGGACACCTTCATCGTGGTTTTGAAAAATTAATGGAAGAAAGAATCTGGATTAAAAATACAGCTTTAGTTCCCCGTATTTGTGTTGAAGAACCAGATATTAATGAAATGGTTTATGCTATGGGGTATGAAGCTATTGGAGATCTGGAAGTTCCTAAAAGAGCTGATTATATTAGATCGTTAATACTTGAGTTGGCAAGATTACAGGGACACATTTTTTCAATAGGTGGAAATGCTGCAGGTATTGGACAATATACTGTAATGCATTGGGGAACACTGACCAGAGATTATTTACTTGATCTTTTTGAAGAAATAACAGGAGGAAGAGTTTATCATATATATATTAGACCTGGTGGCGTAAGACAGGATATAGAAGATGAAACTTTTGATCATATTCTGGAAGTAATGGATGATTTAGAAAAAAATCGTTTGCCTGATTTAGATAAAGCGCTTTATGAAAATCCAAATGCTCAAAAACGGTGGAAAGGAAAAGCAGTTATCACTGAAGATGAAGCAATAGAAATGGGAGCAACCGGTCCAGTATTAAGGGCAAATGGCAAACCTTATGATGTAAGAAAAATGATGCCTTATGCCGCTTATGATGAAGTTGATTTTGAAATACCAACCGGTGAAAATGGTGATGCCTGGGATCGTTTAAAAATTATGAGAGAAGAAATGACTCAAAGTATTAAGATAATCAGACAACTAATTGAAAATATTCCTGAAGGACCTGTTAAATTAGACCTAGGAAATGCTCTTAAATATAGAATCCCTGAAGGAGATGCATATGTTAAAATCGAATCTAAAAGAGGCGAATATGGCTATTATATGGTTTCTGATGGAGGTTTAAAACCATATAGAGTCCATGTTAGAGGCGCTTCTAATCCTTTAGGCCTTTATGGAGTTACTGAATATCTTCCTGGTACTCGAGTTGCAGATGTACCTGTCTGGGCTAAAAGTCTTGGAATCTGCCCACCCGAATTTGATAGATAAAATTTTTTAAGTGAGGTGAAATAAATTGTCTAAAGATAAAAAAAGCATCTTTTCACCAGGTACTGCTTTTAAAAACTTAGCTAAAAAACCTGAAACTGTTAGGTATCCTGCTGAAACTAAAGATGCTGCAAAAAGATATAGAGGTTTTCATATAAATGATTTAGAAGAGTGTATTGGTTGCGGAACCTGTCAGGATGTTTGTGTCAATGATGCAATCAATATGGTAGAATTATTAGACAAACCAAAAGTTGAAGGAGAAAAAAATGAGAAGCCACAGATTGATTATGGAAGATGCTGCTGGTGTGGTCTCTGTGTAGATGCCTGTACTACTGGATCTCTTGAAATGAGCCGTGACTATAGTTATCAGGACATGGATCCAGATACCTTTATTATTCAGCCAGATGAGGAAAATGATATTAATGAAATCGAGGCTCCATTAGGCTATTTAAGAGATGATAATTCTGATCTTCTTGATCTGGAAAGAATAGATATAGAAATGCTTGAACCAGAAGAAAGAGTTGATTCTTTTGTTGAAATTGTAGAAGGTTTTTCTAAAGAACAGGCAGAAAAAGAAGCTTCTCGTTGTGTTGAATGCGAAATCTGTACAGATACCTGTCCTGCAAATATGAATATACCACAGTATATTAGAGGGATATTTGATGAAGATCTAGATGAATCTTTACAACAAATTTATGAAGATAATCCACTTCCAGAGGTTTGTGGAAGAGTTTGTACTCATAAATGTGAAGGAGTTTGTGCCTTAACTCATAGAGGTGAAGCTATCTCAATTCGCTGGTTAAAACGTTATGCAGTTGATAATGTAGACTCTGCAGATTATAAAAAAATACTTGGTACTGAAAAAATAGAACAAAATGATAAAAAAATTGCAATAGTTGGTGCCGGACCTGCCGGCCTTTCTGCTGCCCACTACTTAAGTGTAATGGGTTATCAAATTACAGTTTATGAAGATAAAGAAAAAGCTGGAGGTATGATGAGATATGGTATCCCTGAATACCGCTTACCCTATGATGCTCTTGATAAAGATATTAACTATATTAAAAGTTTGGGAGTAGAATTCATCTTTAACACCAGAGTCGGGGAAGATATTACCCTTGAGGAATTACATGAAAAATATGATTCAGTTTTTGCAGCAACCGGTCTCCATAATGGTCGCAGTACCAATGTCCCTGGAACAGAACACAATAATGTATATCAGGCAATTGATCTTCTGGCAGATTTAGCAAGAGGTGAAGAAGTTCCTACTACTGAAAATATTGTTGTTATTGGTGGAGGTAATGTTGCCATGGACATAGCCCGTTCAATGGCCAGAATTCAAAAACAACGTTATGGAAAAGTTAATATCACTGTAACATCTTTAGAAGATGAAGATATTATGCCAGCTGATGAAGAAGAAATTGAAGAAGCTAAAGAAGAAGGAGTTGAGTTTGAGCCTGGACGTGGTCCTAAAGAAATTCAAATAAATGAAGATGGATCTATTTCTCATGTCTGTACTAATTGTTGTGTATCAGTTTTTGATGAAGAAATGAATTTTAATCCTACCTTTGATGATGATGATATCCAGAACTTAGAATGTGATATGGTTATTGAAGCAATTGGTCAGGGTGGAGATAATAGTTATATAGATGATGTAGTTGATGTAGAATACGAAGGTCCTAGAATTAAAACGAATGAATACAGTCAAACTACTGTAGATTGGTTATTTGTTGGCGGAGATATTTCTCAGGGACCTGATGTTATAAATGCTATTGCAACAGGCCATGATGCAGCTGTTGGAATTGATAAATACCTCAATGATAAACTATAAAATATAAAGATATAATTAATTTTTCTTAACTTAAAAAAGAGGCCGAGTTATTTCGGCCTCTTTTTATGATTAATTTTTTATGATTAATCTATTTTCCTGTTACAGATACATTATTAACCAACAAATATGGAGCATAGCCTTTCATATTGGGATAAATTTTATCCCCAACTCCTTTTATCTCCTCAAAATCTTCATAAATATTTCCAGCAATCATTACATCCTGTAGTCTTCCCTGTAGTTTTCCGTTTTTAACATGAAAACCCTGAGCCTGAACTGAAAAATGACCCTGTTCATAATTAGAAGAATGAAATCCTATTACACTTTCTACTAAAATACCTTCATCCATAGAATCAAGTAAATCTTTTTTACTTTTATCTCCAGGTTCTATTACCGGATTTACAAAATTAGGTGAAACCGGAGTGTTTATACCTTCTCCAAACAAGGTCCTTTTCAACCCATTTCCTGTAGGTTTTTTACCAAGCTTATTGGCATATTCTAGATCATAAATAAAATTTTTCAATACTCCTTTGTTTATTATCTCTTTTTGATAAGTAGGAATACCTTCATCATCAAAAAAACGTCTGCTGGCAGCATTTTTCATTTGTGGTTTATCATTGATATTTAATTTATCTGAAAATATTTTTTTATCTAGTTTTTCCATTAGAGGTGAAGTCCCCTGAAAAATTGTTCGCCCACTTATACCAGCCTGTAGACTGATGAAAAAGAAATAAAGAGCTCTTGGTGAAAAGAGTACATCCATTTTTGCAGTTTCCGGTGTAGAAACTTCATAAGTGTTTTTATATTCAGCTAAAAATTCATCAATTTCTTTTTTGGGAATCTCACTGAACATTTTTTCCTGATTAAAAGACCTATAAAGAATTGACCCCCCACCTGGAATAGGTGCACCAAAATCAAAATGAAAATTTATCAATTCTTCTCTTAAATCTCCTTTATTATCAGTATCAATCTTTATTTTTTCTAATTTTTTATTTAAATTAAGATCCAATACTATATCTTCATCTTTGCTTTTAATATAATTAGCCACCCCGGAAATAAATTCAAATATTTTTTCCGCATCAGCTTCTTCATAGTTGTCACGGGCTTCTGGATCAAGTTTATCTATAGTTTCTTTACTAAAAACTATATTTGTTTCTTCCCCAAATTCAGCAGATTCTTCAGCTCCATCTATCAACTTTTTCTTAACTTTTACAGATTCTCCTAAAGTAGTATTAGATCCCAATTTTCCATTCTTAATTACTCGTAAAGAACTGGCTGTTAAATTTTCCTGGGTAATATCCTGAAGATCCCAGTTTTCAACATTTATTTTAAGTTCATCAACTTTCTTTTTTAAGTATTCCTTTTGTTCAAATCTATTTTTTAATTCTTTTATTGTTTTCATCATTATTTCCCCCCTACATTAGCCTTATCCAATTTAACATGTGGAGCTCCAGTACCTGAAAACATATTAAGCTGCATTGGATTGCCTTTTCCACAACCACCTAATTCATTAAAATAGAGGTCATCAGCAACCATTGAAATATTCTTTAAAGTAGAAAATAATTCACCACTGATATTTATATCTCTTACCATTTCTTTTTTCTCACCATTTTCAATTCTATAGCCATATTCAGCACCAAAGGTAAATTGATCACCAGAAGTTTGTCCTCCTTTTCCATTTAAAAGATAATATCCATTTTCTATTGATTCAAATAATTCTTTTTTTGTAGATTCTCCATTTTCAATAAAAATATTGGACATCCTAATAATAGGAGTATATTGACAATCAACAGCTCTCATATTCCCAGAAAGCTCTTCAGAAAAACTGGCTGCAGTTTCTCTTGAATGTAATCTTCCATTTAAAACTCCATCTTTTATCAATTCTGTTCTCTGACCTTTTTGGCCTTCATCATCATATTTATAATAGCCAGGTGTCTCCTCCAGTCCCGGATCATCAACAACAGTTAATATTTCATTACCCATTTTGGTTCCATATTGTAATTTTTCTCTGAAAGCCGGATTATTTTTTATAATATCTGCTTCAGAAAGATGACCAAATGCCTCATGGATAAAAACTGCGGCTAATTTAGGATTTATAATAATCGGATAAGTACCCGCCTTTATAGGGTCAGCATCTAAAAGCTGCTGTAATATATCTATTTCACCTAAAAGATCGTCTTCTCTATCTACTAAATTAGAAAATTCAGGGTAAGCACCAAAAGAAACTCTTTTAGTTTGAACTACTCCATCTTTTTTAGCAAATATCTGACCGGTAATATAACTGCCTAATAAGTCATATTCTATTTCACTACCTTCTGAATTTAAAAAATATCTTTTAGAGTAAAACTGCCTATATTGAAATCTAGTATTAACTACATATTTTTGTTTCCTAGCCAGTTCATTATATTTTTCTACTAATTCTTTTTTTTCCTGTAGTGAATAGTCTCTTGGATCATCTGATACTTCAGTAAAACTTTTATCTTTAATAACATCAGCATTTTTTAATCTAATACTTTCTTTTTGGAAATCAGAACCTCTTTTACTGATTTCAATTAAATTATCTCTACTTTTGAAGGCTTCATCTAATTCGCTAAATGAGCCTATAGCTTTACTTCCATTATTATAAACTCTAATATGTCCACCTTCTCTGTAAGAATTTTTAATATTTTTTATTTCTTTTCCCTCAATACTAATTTCGGTCTCATTATTATTTTCATAGCGAACATCTCCATAATCTAATTTCCCTACATCAAATAAACCTTTTAATTCATCTTTCATCTTATTCCTCCTGTTCTATTTTTGAAAATTTTGTTCTTATATTTATTAATACAAGAATAATTCTAAAAATCCTTTTAAATTTATTAATTTTTTTATAAAAAATTATTAATTTTTAAAACTAAAGATAATATATTTTAAGTAAATTAATGAATAATTATTATATAGTTATATTGTTTTATTTTTTTAAAACTTAAATTATTAAAAAGCAGGATTTATAATTTTATTGCAGAAATTTATATATAATGGATTTTGTTCTTAAAATAACAAGTTCTTATAAACAGGAGGTTTAGAAATGGAAAAAGTTTTAAAAGTAAATAACATTACTAAAAATTATGCAGCTAAAAAAGCTGTTGATAAAGTTTCTTTTGATTTATATGACGGAGAAATACTCGGGCTTTTAGGTCCTAATGGGGCAGGTAAAACTACTATTATTAGAATGATTTTAAATATTATTGCTCCTGATGAAGGCCAAATATCTTTTAGTGAATTTTCAATAAAAGACAAACATAAAATGGGTTATCTTCCTGAAGAAAGAGGTATTTATAAAGACACAAAAGTTTTAGAAACTATTGTTTATTTTGCTGACCTAAATAATATGCCAATTAATGAAAGCAAAGAAAAAGCCAAATACTGGCTTAAAAAACTTGAATTAGAAGATTATGAAAATAACAAAATTGATGAACTTTCTAAAGGTATGCAACAAAAAGTTCAATTTATCATATCTATAATTCATAAACCAGATTTATTGATTGTAGATGAACTTTTTTCCGGTTTAGACCCGGTAAATCAAGATTTATTCAAATCTATTTTAGAAGAATTAGTAGAAAATGGGATGAGTATTTTACTTTCTTCTCATCGAATGAATATGGTTGAAGAACTCTGTGATAGAATTTTTCTTATAAATGAAGGAAAAAGAGTTTTATACGGAAATCTAAATGAAATAAAAGATAATTATAACCAAAAAAAAGTTGAAATGACTTATGAAGGTAATGATAATTTTATAAAGGGAAATATCAATATCAGTAATTTTAATAAGAAAAACAAAAAAGCTAATTTTTATCTAAATAATCCAGATAATTTAAATGAATTTCTAGATAATATAAATGAGAGAATTAACATCAAAGAAATTTCAATTAAAAGCCCTTCTCTCCACGATATATTTGTTAATTCTATTAAAGGAGGAGTAGCAAATGAATAATACATTTAAAGTTGCTAAATGGGAGATAAAGAAAAATATAAGAAACAAAACTTTTTTATTTATGACCTTTATCTTTCCACTTTTAATTTTAGTTATAGCTGGGGGGGCAGGTTATATTGGAGGAAGTAGTTCTCAAACTGGTCTTAAAATAGGTTTAATTGACCAAACTGATTATATATATGAAGAACTAAATCAAAATTTTACAAATGAAGATATTACTCTTAATAAAATTAAAAACACTACTGATAAAAATGAAATTAGAAATATATTAGAAGATAATAATTATGATAGTATTGTATTAATACCTTCTAATATAATTAATAGTAATCAAGCAACAGTTTACTATAAAGAATTAAGAGGTTTAGATGGAAATGTAATTTCTAATATATTAAGCAATATTGTAATCGAAAAAAGATTAATAGAAAGGGGTTATTCAGCTGAGCAAATATTGAATTTAACTCAAAATGTTAATTTTCAAACTCAATCTTTACAAAAAGATGATACAGGTATGGCGGCTATTTTCCTACCATTAGGTCTGGCCATGCTAATGGCTTTTTCATCAATGTTTTCTGGAAGTGCTCTAATGCAAAGTATAAATAAAGAAAAAAGTGATAAACTTGTAGAAATTCTTTTTTCATCACTTACTCCAAAAGACCTTATGTATGGAAAAGTAATAGGATATGGCTTTCTGGGGATATGTCAGGTAATAGTCTGGGGAGCTGCTGGTTCGCTGGTGGCAAATAGATTTTTTGATTTACCATTAAATATTCTTTTCAGTATTAAAAATGCCTATATGTTTGTTTATTTCTTACTTGGATTTGCTATGATCTCCGGCTTAAATGCTATTGCTGGAGCTAGCAGTAAAGACTTACAATCAAGTGGTCAATCATTAAATGGTTTAATAGTTATAGTACCTATTATTCCTGTCTGGTTTGCCTCTATTTTATTACAAAATCCTTCAGGAACAATTTCTAGAATTCTTAGTTATATACCTTTTTTTACCCCAACTACTATGTTACTTAGAATGGGGGTATCTACTCCTCCCATCTGGGAAATAGCACTTACAACTGGAATTTTAGCACTATCAGCATTTTTCTTTATCAGACTTGCCAGTAAAATATTCAGAGTAGGTATGCTTATGTATGGAAAAGATATGTCTTTAAAAGAAATTATTAAATGGAGTAAAGCATAAATAAAGAAAAAACCCTCTATCAATTGTGATAGGGGGCTTTCTAGGTTAATATATGTTTAAATCTAAACTTATTTTAAAGAAATAGTTTTAATTAATTTAGCAGGATTTATAATTTTAGCATTTCTATCTTTATAATCCAATGCAAAACTACCCTTATTTTCCACTTCATTCCCAGTAGCTATAGCAGTACTCCAAAACTCTTCAGGGGTTATTCCTGAATTTACCTGTGTAGCCAGAGCATATAAACCACTTATATAAGGTATTGCCATACTCCAAGCACCTCTACTATAATAAACATAATCTTCTACTCCAGTTGAAGATGCCATCCATCTTCCATCTATTGGCAAAAGCAATATATCTTTATCATCTTCATCAAATGAATAACTGGATAATTTAGTATAAGAAAATGAAGAAATTTTATCTGGATCATTTAAAGGATCTCTTCTCAAACCATTAAATTTTAAATCATGTGTCTCAAATAATCTTGCAGAAATTACAAAAATATTTTCTTTTTTTGCTTTTTCTATAGCTTCATATATTTTTTGGGTATTGTCACTATTAGGATTCCAACCAGATGAAATACTAATAACACTTATCTTTTCATCTTCTGCTAAAGACTTATTTATTTCTACTAACCTTTCTATAGCCTTCCCGAGTTCTAAATATCCTGACTCATAATCAATATTGTTATCTAAATAAGCTATATAGTAAACACCAACATCAGGAGCCACCCCATTACTATCACCAGCTAAAATTGAAGTTATAGGAGTTGAATGATAGAAAGCACTCCCCTCCATTGCAAAAGTTTCTTCATAAACTCTAATATTATCTTTGAATTCTTTGTGATCTACTAAAAGACGACCATCAATTATTCCTACATTTATCCCCTCGCCTGTAATTCCCTCTTTATGTAGAGCCTTAATATTAAGTCCAGGATTTTTTCCATAACCAATAATCTTATTTAAGTCAAAATAATCTGTGATATTTTCTGGCCATTTGGTTTGAGAATTAAAAATGAATTCTTTCTTTATAATATCATAATTCAAATCAATATTAGAAAGATTATAACTTCTTAATTCATATCTACCACGCCTATCTTCCCACAAATTATTAAGATCTTTGACCTCTTCTCTTTCATAGACCAGTGGTTTAGGGTATATTTCAATCCTTTGATTATTATCTGCTAATAAAGATTGAGATCCAATTATTATTGTTAGCATAATTAATCCTATCACAATAATTCCTGTACTAACTATCCTTTTTTTCATTACACTCCTCCTCTGTCTTATTAATATCGAAATTTAATTACCTCTCTAAAATATATTTAGCTATTAAATAATTTTCCCCTGCAAAAAAATATTTAATAGTTAAATTAAAAAAATATCCTCCAGAAGATATAATTCTGGAGGTAAAAAATATTTTATATTTCTTTTTCTTTTAACCATCCTTTTAGATCTTCTACTACACCTTTTTGACTATAATCTACTGCTTCAGTATAACTAAAATTGCTTTCTTTATCTTTTAGATTATCAATTTTAGCTAAGATTTCTTTTCTCTTAAATGGAGACCCTTCAAGTTCTTCTTTAAGCATTTCAATTAATTGAACATCCATCGCATCAGAATAAATATCAGCTACTTCAATTACAGCATTTTTTAATTTTAAACCAATTTCTATTTCGCCCCAACTAAAACGTTTTTCAAAATCTATATCAAATTCTGGAGTCTGACCATAACGCCAGTCCCAGGAAGAATATTTTTTATAAAGATCTTCTAATTCTCCCATTTGTGAAGGATCATAATATTCATCTTCACATATATCTTTTTCATTATTACCATATACTTCTCCAAAACTTTCTTTTAAAGCTTTTTTGAGTGCGCTGAGACTTATATCAGGATTTATTTCTTTTAAATTAGCTACCCGTGATCGAACAGATTCAACACCTTTTGATTTTATTTTATTTTCTGAAACCTGAAGATAATCTACTAATTTTTCAAAATCAGTTTCAAACATGATTGTACCATGATGATAGGCAGAATCAGAACCAAAATAAAAAGCATTACCTGAAAATTTCTTATCATTTACTATTAGATCATTTCTACCTGAAAATTCCGCATTAATACCTAGTTTATTTACTGCTTTTAAAATAACTTCAAGCTGTTTATCCAATTCATATAAATCTCTATCCATAATAAAGGTAAAATTCAAATTACCTAAATCATGATAAACTGCTCCTCCACCAGAAAGACGGCGGGCAAGATAGCCACCATCTTCATCTTCTAACTTTTTACACTGACATTCTTTCCATGCATTTTGATTTCTTCCAATAACTACTGTTTTATCATTTTGCCATAGATAAAGCATGACTTCTCCCGCTTTAATATTATCTAATAAATACTCCTCCAGAGCTAAATTGTACCAGGGGTTATATTGTTCTGAATGAGCCATTAACAATTTCTTTGTTTCTTTCACTTTATTTACCTCCAAATTAAATTTTGTTTATTAAGCAAAGTGTATAGATTCTTCTGCTAAATCAAGTGCAGCTTCATGAATAACTTCTGAAGTTGTAGGATGGGTATGGATTGTTTCAGCTATATCTTCAGCAGTTAATTCATTTTTTATAGCTAAAGTTACTTCACCTATAAGGTCTGAAGCATGGGAGCCTATTATTTTACCACCTATAATTTTTCCGCTATTCTTTTCCTGGATTAATTTAATAAAACCCTGTCTTTCTCCCTGAGCTAAAGCTTTACCGTTTGCTCTAAAGGGAAAATAGCCTGTTTCAAAGTCAATTCCTTTTTCTTCTGCCTGTTCAGGTTCTAAACCAACATTTGCTATTTCAGGAGAGGTAAAAATAGCACTTGGTACAACATCATAATTCATTTCAAGTTCTTTTCCAAGAATATTTTTAACTGCTATCATTCCTTGATGAGAGGCAACATGTGCTAATTGAATTTCATCAGTAACATCACCAATAGCATAAATATTAGAAATATTAGTTTCCATTTTTTTATTTACCTTAATTCCTCTTTCATTTTCATCAAGTTCAATTCCTATTTTGTTAATTCCCAGCCCTTCAAAATAAGGCTCTCTTCCTACAGCCATAAGAACTTTATTTCCTTTTACTTCATTTTTTTCTTCATCTTTTGTATATTCTACTATCAATTCATCCTTTGCTTCACTGATTTTTTCAACTTTACTTCCAGTGAGAATATTAATACCTTTTCTCCGAGCTGAACGGTGGATTTCTTTACACATATCAGGTCCACAGTTTCCAAGAATCTCATCTAAAAATTCTACAACTGTAACTTCTACCCCAAAATTAGAATAAATAAAAGCAAATTCCATACCTATATAACCTCCACCGACGATTACCATCTTTTCCGGAAGTTCATCTAATTCTAGAGCCTGATTACTATCGATTACTCCAGGCAGATCAATACCTTCAATTGATATTTGACTTACTTTTGAACCAGTAGCAATTATAATATTTTCTGATTTTACTTCCAAGTCATTATCTTCAGAATTTACTAGAATTGTTTTTTCATCAACAAATTCTGCTTTACCTTCAATGATTTCCACATCATGAGATTTTAAAAGATGTTCAACCCCCTTAACTAATCTTCTCACTACTCTTTCTTTTCTTTTTACAACTTTTTTCATATCAACTGACACAGCCTCTTTATCAATATCTAAACCAAATTGTTTAGCTTCATTAATATTATCATAAACTTCAGCAGAACGTACCATAGCTTTAGTCGGTATACAACCTCTATTTAAACATACTCCACCGATGTTTTCTTTTTCAATAAGTACTATATCAGCTCCCATCTGAGCGGCTTTTATAGCTGCTACATAGCCTCCTACTCCCCCGCCAATTATTGCAATTTCTTTATTTACCTTTCTCTTTTTTTTGGTCAAAATTATTACCTCCCATATGTATAATTCAAAATTTTTAAAATAAAAACAAAGTCTCCTCTGAATATTATATCAAAGGAGACCATTTATTTTTTATTTTAGCTATTAAGCATTCCCTGAACAATAACATCTGTAGCCTCTTCTTCATCGAGCCCTCGGGCCATCAATGTCTGGAGCTGGGTACTATCAACACTACCAATAGCAGCTTCATGTGTTACCTTAGCACCTGGATCACGAACATCAACAATAGGCACCGCTCTTGCAATAGCTTCATCTTTTATAATTTCAGTACAATCAACATGACCTTTTGCTCCGTCAGCTAAAGCAGTTAACTCATTTAAAACTTCTGCTTCTGCTTGATCTTGAAGAGCTATCTTAGTTTCAAGATAACCTCGAGAACCTTTTCCAACAAGGTCACCAGCTTCTCTGATTTTAATTTTATCATCAGCATAACCCTGCATCCTGGCTATCATTTCCAGAACAGCATTTTCTTTAACTACAGATTCATAATCAAATTCTATTTCACCAATTCTCCCTTTGCGAAGCTTAAAAATTGTTTTAAATTCACTTTCTTTTTCTAAAGTAATATTTGACTTAGCTAAAACTTTTACTCCACCATCGTCTCCATGAAAATGATTTTCTTCATACAAATAACTACCACCTTCATGAACGATGATATCAGCTTCCATTTCATGAACAACTTCAGTAGCATTAGGGAAAACACAATCAGCCATTATTTCTACAGAAGCATTTTTCTCGACTTCAACTTCCATATCTATTATCTGTTTTCCTTTTTCAGGTAAAACTCCAAAACACATGTGGACAGGATTAGAAATTTTATAATTTTCAAGTATTGTAACTTTTACTGCTACCATCCCTGCTTTTTGTTTTTTTACATCAACCTCGAGTCCTTCTACACTATGAGTACCTAAGACTTTATCTCTTTCTAATACTATATGGGCTACATCACTATCAGAAAAAACATCTTCTCCCCCGGCATCCTTATAAGCATCTACCATCATTGAATAATCATCCAAGGGAGCTCACCTCCAGATGTTCTTTATAATTTTCATCTTCACAGGGAACACATTCATATTTAAAATAACGACTAATATCTTCAGGTGTACCTCTCTTTAAAATTTCCCCATTACAAACCAATACCGCTCTATCAGCCATCTGTAACATCTCTTCATTATGAGTTATCAAAATAACTCCTGTTCCTTTTTGGCGAAAATCATCTATTACCTGACTTATATTATTTAAAGCAACTACATCTACTCCAGAATCAGGTTCATCTAAAATAACAACATCTGGTTCCATAAGCAAAATTGAAGCAAGTTCAATTCTTTTCCTTTCACCACCACTTAAGGTATCATCAATTTTTCTATCTAAATATTTACCTGGAACAATAGCTACTTCCTTTAAAGCTTCAGCAAGTTCTTTTTCACTTGCTTCTTTACCCTGACTTTTTAAACCTAAAGATAAAAACTTACGAACAGTAACCCCTTCATAACGGGCAGGTTCCTGCCAGGCAAGAGTCATTCCTTTTTCAGCTCTTTTATTAGTAGGCAGTCCATTTATCTTTTCACCATTTAATTTAATTTCACCACTCTTTTCTACATATCCACTCAAACCCATTAATGTAAAGGCTAAACTGGATTTCCCACAACCATTGGGACCAATTACAGCAAAAACTTCTCCTTCATTTAAATCAAAGGAAAAATCTTTTAAAATGTCTGTTTTATCTAATTTTAAATTAAGATTATTAACTTCAAGCACTTTTCTTTTTGTCAAGAAAATGCCCCCTCTCTAAAAACTTTTTAACTCAACATTAATTATATTATATATAAGCTCTAAGGTCAATAAAGTTATTTAATTACACAATTCTCCAATTACAAAATGATCTTTATAAAAATAAAAAAGATGGAATCTTCTCCACCTTTTACTTTGATTTAGTATGAGAAAAAATTTTTTTAAATTAAAAATAGCCCTCTACTAAAAAGAGCAGAGGGCCAGTTAAATACTTAATTAAAAGTGATAAGAACCACCAATCCAAGGGAAAACTTCTGCATTTATATTCTCAAAAGAAGAATTAAAATTCATTCTTGCACCAATTGACCCTGTAACTGTCCAAAAACCACCAGTTTCAGAATTTAATGCAAATGGGTAATCTACACCAATGTTTGCATATGGTTTAATGAGTTCAGTAGTTCCCCAACTCCAATAAGGATTAATTTCACCTTGCTTAATACCTGCTTCCATATAGCGCTTATCTGTATAACCTAGAGCTATATTAATTCCTCTATATCCTTTTATTGCACCATTTTCATTATAATTAGCCCATCCTAAAGCTGGAAAATCAAAACCAATCACCATTTGTCTATTTTCTAAATCAAAATCTAGAAAATCATTTTCAGCCGCCATAGAATTTCCACTAAAAATTAAAAGCAAAGACAAAAACGCTATTAATATTAAACTTTTTTTCATATTTTTTCCCCCCTCTACTAATAAATTTAGAGGTAAATCAAAAAAATCCTTTATTATTTAAATTAATTTTTGTTTTTTTATGAATATTTAGTATTATACTACTATTGAGTAAACTTAATCAACTTCACCAATTAATTTTTTTTCACCATTAATTATTTTAAATAAAAAGGCTCCTTTAGAATCAGGTACTCCTTCTTCCATATCCCAGGTCAGCTGAATCCCTTCAAAGTTATCTACATTTCTAGTATAATCTCTAATCATTTTTCTTTCTTCTGCTAACTTGTCTGGATCACCAGTGATTTTTTTGTTTTCAATTGCCTCTTTGATCATATAAACTGCATCATAATAATTTGTGGCAAGAGAGCCTGGTTCTTTGCCATCATGTTCCTTTTTATAATCTTCTTTGAATTTAAGCCAGCGAGGGTTATCGTTATTTGGATTTATATAATTATAAATTGAAATTCCCTCAAGTGCCTTTCCACCTGTCGTATAAAGGGGAGTATCATCAGCACTACTGAAAACAAGTATATTTTCTTTATCTTCCCATTCTCTATCTTCTAATTGTTTAATTATCTTGGCAGCTTTATCTGAATTAGTTGTAAGAAGTATACCATCAGGATTTTTAGAAAGTGCTTTAACTACTATAGAATCAAATGTAACCATATCTTGAGGTACTTCTATATTTTCAACTTCCACATTTTTGTTTTCCAAACCTATCTGGTGAGCATCTGCCATTCCAGGCCAGGCTGCCCATTTCTCTACAAATTGTACTACTTTTTTCATTTCAGGATTTTTTTCTGCCCAGAGTTCGGTTATTGGGGGAAGTTTTTCATCAGTTGGCGGATACCAGGATAATGTCCAGGGAAAATATTTATGAGCATATTCATAACTTGTTGAGACTGGCATTGAAAAAAGCCCATTTCTAGCAGCCAAAGGAACTGCTGCCATGATCACAGCTTCAGGTACAGGCCCCATAATAACTAAAGCATCATCAACAACTTTACTCATCTGCTTTATTCCTTTATCTGGTTCCACTCCTGTATCATAAATTTTTATTTCGACATCTTTTCCTCTAATACCACCATTTTCATTAATTTCTTTTGCAGCATATTCAGCACTCCAGGACATATATTCACCAATACTGGCAATAGGACCAGTCACACTATTTAAAAAAGGAATAGTCCATTTGTCAACAGCTACTTCATTTTCAGCAAAAGAAAGGCCCGAAAAAGCCACTACTATAACAAGAGAAAAAACAATAATTTTAAATAAATTTCTCATTTTGCCATCTCCTTAATTTTATTTTTTATTTTCCAAATAAATTTTCTTGTTATCAATCCATCAGGTTTGATTAAAATTACAGATACTAATAAAACACCATATATTAGGGTTTTCCAGGAAGAAACAGCACTTGGTAAGAGAATCGGCACTCCTCCTAAAAGAAGAGCAGAAAAAATAATTCCCCACATTGTACTATAACCACCAATAAATAAAATCGTCATTAAAGTTCCCACAAGATGAAAAGAAAAAAAATCAGGGAAAAGACTGCCGGTAAAATAAGCATAAAAAACACCCGCACTTCCAGCTATTCCACCACTTATAGTTTGAAATAATTGTCCTATCTTTTTAGGCTTTATTCCCAGACTATAAGCCATTTTTTTATCTGCAAAAATAACTGAAGCAGACCTACCTAATTGAGAATGATCTATCATAAAAAGTAGATAAGCAATAGCTAAAATCATTCCTCCCATGATTAACAAAATACCGTCAACAGCAGGGATAGCAAAAAATCCCATTGTCCCACCTAAATAATCTGTATTTTCAATAATTGTTTTTATAATAAATATAAATGTTATACCAACAATCACAACTGTAAAAGTGGGAACATCTCCTGTAACAAACGAAACAAGAAATGAAAGTAAAGCCCCTAATAAAATACCACTAATGAAAACTAAATAAAAAGGCCAACCCCAATTTACTGCTGCTATCCCACTAAAATAAGCAGTTATAGCCATAGTAGCTACTGATAAAAAATGTAAATCTTTAACTCGATAAGGAAGATATATAGCCCAGGCCATTAAAATATATATGAATGAAAATCCTATAAAATAATTAAACGTAGTAGACAAGTGAAAAACCTCCTGTATTACTAATTTATCTATTCAATTGCTGCTCCAAAAAGCCCTTTAGGTTTTGTCAAAACAACTATTAACATTAAAACAAAAGCTATTACATTAGCCCAGGAACCTGCTAAATAACCTACTGCTAATGATTCAAGAATGCCAAGACTAAATCCCACATAAAGACCACCTTTAAGATTACCTAAACCTGCTGTAATAGAAACAGCCAGCACTTTAAGTGCCACTGATTCTCCAAGCCAGGGAGATGCTGAACCTAAAAGCATTGAAAATAAGATTGCTATTATTCCTCCCAATATTCCTGCAACTAAATAACTCAAAATACTGGATTTTAAAACAGCCAATCCTACCTGTTTAGCAGTTTTTCTACTTTCGGCTATTGCTCTAAAAACTCTACCATAATGTGTGTAATATAATAAATAAAAGAAGATAGTAACTAATATAACACCACCTGCCAGAGCATAAAATTCTCCTCTACCTAAACTAATATATCCAAGGGAAAATAAATTTTTACCTCCCCAATAATTTGGAAAAGATACTGGGAATCCATTATTAATAGAATGAGACATTATTTCTACAATTACCATACTTAATCCCATTGAAGCAACAAAAGAAGCATTTATATCAACTTTATCTATATTATTTATTCTTCTAAAAATTGGTTCACTCAAAAGATTTAAAATAACTGATGCCACTATTGCTGCTAAAGCCGCCAAAAATATATTACCAGTACTTTCTAAAACAGCCCAACTTGCATACATAGACAAAACTACAAATTGAGGATATGCAAATTGTATGATTCTAGCAACTAATAACATCAGATTAAAGCCTGTTACTAATAAGACATATATACTTCCTAATGAAAAACCATTTACTATTTGTGCTAAAAATATTTCCATTTTATCCACCTGCACTTTAATTTAAATATAAATTCATAAAGTCACTTTCAGCTAACATCTGAGCTGCATTTCCTTTTTTAGATATTTTCCCAGTTTTTAAAACATAAACTCTATCTGCTATCTCAAGAGATTTTTTCACATTCTGTTCCGCAAGTAAAATAGTAAAACCATCTTTATTTAGTTTTTTTAAAATCTCAAAAATATCTTGAACTATTTGAGGTGCTAAACCTAATGAAGGCTCATCTATCAAAAGAAGTTCAGGACCAGCAAGCAAAGCTCTCCCAATAGAAAGCATCTGTTGTTCTCCACCACTTAAGGTTCCTGCTTTTTGTTCTTTTCTTTTTTCTAAAACAGGAAAATAATCATAAATATCTTCTAATGTTATATCTTTATTTTTAGATCCCTGGTAGACACCTAACTGTAAATTTTCCCAAACTGTCATTGAGGAAAAAATCAAATGTCCTTCTGGAATTATACTAATGCCTTTTGAGACAATTTTTTCTGTGGTTAAATTATTTATTTTTTCATTTTTAAAATATATATCTCCTTTAGTCTTTTCTATATTCATAATTCCCTTAAGCAAACTTGATTTTCCTGCTCCATTTGCCCCAACTAAAGTTACTATTTCCTCCTTTTTTAAATGAATATTTATTCCTTTTACAGCCTTTATTGATCCATAATTTAAATATAAATCATTAACTTCCAGTAAATTATCTTTGTTTTTCACCTGTATATGCCTCCATTACTCTTTCATTTTTTCGAGCTTCTTCTGTATCTCCAGAAAAAATAAGTTCTCCAAAGTTTATAACACTCACTTTATCACAAATTTCCATAATTACATCCAGATCATGACTAATAACAACAACTGTAATTCCTCTATCCTTTATATTCCTTATAACTTTTTTTATTCTATTCTTTTCTTTTATACCCATTCCTGCAGCCGGCTCATCAAGTAGTAAAATATCAGGATTAGATATTATTGCTCTTGCTAACTGTAAAAGCTGTCTTTCAACCCAGACTAATTCATCACTCCAGCGCCCTTTATAATTTTCCAAACCAACAAATTGAAGAGCTTCTTTAGCTTTCTTTTTTCTTTTCTTTTCCTTTTTTAAAATCGAAAAATGATCATTAAAAAAATCTTTTAAAGGATTGCTCTGTTCTCGAGACATTCCTGCTATAATATTATCAATAAGGCTCATTTCACTGACAATATTACTCTTTTGAAAAGTTCTGCTTATTCCCATTTCAGCTCTTTTTTCCGGTGCATACTTATTTATTACTTTATTTTTAAAAATAATTTCTCCATTATCTTCTTCTAAAAATCCACTTATCAGATTAAAAAGAGTTGATTTACCTGCCCCATTGGGGCCAATCAATCCATGAATTTCCCCTTTTTTCACTTTCATTTGAAACTTATTTAAAGCTTTTACTCCTCCAAAAACTTTAGTTAAATTTTTAATTTCGAGAATATTATTTCCACTCATATTTTTTCTCCTTACAAAATGTTTTGAGTTAAATTCTTATTAAAACAAAAAATCCTCCCGCAATAGAGACGGAAGGTATAAATTCCCATAAACATAGTTATCCCTTTAATAAGGAAAACTATAATTTATTTCCGTTCCTATCCCGGTCAATTAGATCCAGGTAGAAAACTTAAATTATGTAATTTTTATTGTTATTGAAAAGTTAATAAGTACAGTTCTCAAAATGAGATACTGCCTTTAACTTTTCGCTTTAATTATAATACAACTTTGGATCATTTACAAGTATTAAATTAACAAGTTAAAAAACCTCCCTGTTTAAAGGGAGGTTGGTAGTTATTGATTAAACTTTTACTTAACTTTAATAGCAGCTCCTGGATCATTTACTCTAAAGGTAAATGTTTCATAGAAGAAAAATTCTAATTCATCACCATCTTGCTTAGAATAGCCAATAGAAATATCCTGACCTACTATGAGCTCAAAATCTTCACCTCTAGTTGAAATAAGTACCCCTTCCTCTTCAAGGGTAGGAACAAATACAACTTCTCCATCTATAGCATTTTCTAGTTTATTTATAAGTGGATAACCTTTATCATCAAGTTCATAAATTAAATTATGAAGCTTTTCACCTAACATGAGATTAAATGGACCTTCTATTCCATCATCCTGGAGATTATTAACTGCTGAAACTATAGAAGATACAAGTTTATTTCTTTCTTTTTGTAATACTACATCTTCTGTATCCAGACTCGGAATAATACCACTTATATTTCCTTCTTCAAGACCATAAAAAATTGCATCATTTTCTATCTTTGAAAGTTTTTTAGCAGCTTCTACTAAAGGGTCAGTATCTACATCAACTGCACCTCTAGCTAAAGATTCTATTTCTTTTTTATCTAATTTAAATGGTACTTTAACTTCAATAAGAGGTAATACCTCTCGTTTAGAAAATTCAGCACCTTTTGCATTACCATTAATTTCTTTTACTCTTCCTGTATTAACAACACCAAAATCCATACCTTTAGGACCTACAAAATCAACAGCTTTACGTGCATTTAAATTCATTGTCAAGATTTCACGTGCTTCTTCATCAATAAAATCCCAGGCTTCTTGAGGTATTGGTGCTAATGAGCGATTAAGAATATCCATTAATTATTCCCTCCTTTCAAACTACTAATTCCTAAAGATTGATTAGATGAACTTGGAGCAGCTTCTTCACTTTTTTCTCCTTCTTCACCTTCAGCAACAGCTTCCTCTTCAACAGCTGTAATTTCAGACTGAGTAAAGAGATATGTTTCTAATTCTTCTGCCCATACTGGATCATTACGTCTAAGCCATTCAATAGCCATAGCTGCATGCTCAATTTCTTCATCACGATTATGTTCTACTATTCCCTTTACTGATTGATCAGTAGTTACATCAGCTCTCTGATTATACCAATCAACTGCTTCTAATTCTTCCATTAAACTTTTTATAATACGGTGATAATCTTTTGCTTCTTCAGAAAGATTATCTTCATGATATTCTGCCATGTTTTTTCACCCTCCTTGAATAATATTGATTATCATTAAGCTCTATTAATATTTTATCCCTTTAACAGATTATTGTCAACTAAATTAATACTCTATGTAAAAAAATTGTTAAAAATTCAATTTAAAGAAGGAAATTGCTTTCTTTTTAAAGAAAGAGTAATTAAGAAAAGAAAGTGTGGTGTAGTAATGAATAAAGAAAAAAAGCAAATTTATTCCTGGGCCCTTTATGATTGGGCAAATTCAGCTTTTGCTACTACAATTTTAGCAGCAGTTCTTCCTATTTTTTATAAAGATGTTGCTGCTGTGAATTTACCATCTAATCTGGCTACTTCTTACTGGGGATATACCCAAACTGGAGCTATGATTGTTATTGCAATACTCTCCCCCATTCTAGGAGCAATAGCTGACCATTCAGACTCAAAAAAATTCTTCTTAAGAATTTTTGCTTATTTAGGTATAATTGGTACAGGATTATTATTTTTCATAAATGAAGGTAATTATATTTTAGCTTCATTGTTTTTTATTATTGCAAATATTGGTTTTTCAGGTGGTAATGTTTTTTATGATGGCTTTTTGCCAGATATAACTGATAATAAAAAAATTGATTATGTTTCTTCTCTTGGTTACTCGGCCGGTTACCTTGGTGGTGGTATTTTACTTGCTATAAATCTTATGATGATTTCAAAACCATCATTCTTTGGTATAAATGGAACACTTATGGCTACTAAATTAAGCTTTGTAACTGTTTCAATCTGGTGGTTTTTGTTTTCAATACCAACTTTTAAATACTTACCTAAACCTAAAAAAAGAAAAGAAATTTTAGAAGTTAAAAAATATGCTGCTATTGGCTTCAATAGAGTTAAAAACACTCTAGAAAACATAAGACAGTATCGTGAATTATGGAAATTTTTAATTGCTTTCTGGCTTTTTAATGATGGAATCGGAACTATTATAAGGATGGCTACAATTTATGGAAGAGAAGTAGGGATTGGTCAATCTGATTTAATAGGTGCTTTGCTTTTAACTCAATTCATAGGTATTCCCTGTGCTTTGATTTTTGGTAAAATAGGAGAAAAAATCGGAGCTAAAAAAGGAATATATATTGCTCTTATTGTTTATACTATTATAACAATTAATGGTTATTTTTTAGATTCAGCACTTGATTTTTGGATATTGGCAGGTATGGTAGGTCTGGTTCAGGGAGGAGCCCAGGCACTCAGTCGATCATTATATGGTAGTATGGTTCCAAGAAATAGAACAGCAGAGTTTTTTGGTTTTTATGGAATATCAAGTAAATTTGCTGCAATAGTTGGACCTACAGTATTTGCATATATGGGACAACTAACTGGTTCAAGTAGATATGGTATAATTTCTGTAGCTGGTTTTTTCATATTAGGAATGATTGTTTTAACAACTGTTAATGTAGAAAAGGGAAGAGAAGAAGCTAAAAATGGTTAAGATATTTTAAAGCTCATCAATTGATGAGCTTTTTTCCTGAAAAATTCTTTTTTTCTATTATATTTTCTAGTTCAACTTCAGAAATATTATCATTAAGAAAATCAAAAATGTTTTCATATAAACGTAACCCTTCTTTTATACCCTCATCATATCTTTTTTTAAACAAACTATAAAGGTGGTCATTAAGAATTTCAAAATCAGCATTTGCTTTATAACTATAAAGCGTTATTTCTATTGGAATTAGTTTATCAACAAATCGAATGATAGCTGCTTTCATCCCCTGAGGGCTGTAAAAAATACGATGAAATTTTTTGAAGTCCTGATAAGATTCATTAATTTGCTTTGCACTTCTGTTATAGAAAAAAACCTTTTTAAAAATGTGAATATAAAAATCAGTTATATATTCAGGTAGTTTATTACCAAAATTAAAAAAATTGACTGGTGATAATTTTTCAACATTTAAACTCCACATTTTATCAGCTACTTTGAGGTCAAGCTCCATTTCTAATTTTTTATGAGAAATACCACTACCCCCATACTCATAAATAAATGGATGAACTTTTAAATCAAGAGCATAATGAGCTATAAAACCACTCAAATAGAGTAATGATTTTTGATATTTTTCTATATTCTTATCAAGCTTTTTTATTTCTTTTAAATATTTTAAAATTTCTACAATAAGAGTAACTGTTTTTTCCTGATGTAGTTTTTCTCCTAATTCAATACCTTCTTTTTCTTTTATCCAGGGCCAAAAATCACTATAAAAAAAGAAATCAGGGCCCTGACAGCCAAAGTTGAAAATTTCTGGATGATCTCTAAAAAGAGCAGTAAGTTCCCTGTTCTTACTTTTTTTAATCATTTCTTCTCCCGCTATAAGATGAGTCCAGAAATCAGGCATATTTATCTTCCTTTCATTTTAATAAAAATTTCTTCTGTTTTTTCATTTTTATCCCAGCGATAATCATCAACAATTTCCATGAAAATAGAAATTATTTCTTGAATAATATTATATAAATTTTCATCACTTAATTTCCTTTTCTCCTGGGGTTCATTAATTACAAACTCTCTTTTTATACTTGCTGGTTTTCCGGAAAGGATAAAAATTTTGTCAGCCAGCAAAACTGCTTCTTCCGGATCGTGTGTAATTAAAAGTACACTTAAATTCATTTTTTCATAAAATCTCAAAAGCATCTTCCGTAAATTAACTTTTAGCTGGGTGTCAATAGATTTAAAGGGTTCATCCATTAAAAGAAGATCAGGTAATATAGAAAGTCCTCTTATAATTTCTAATCTCTGTTTCATCCCTCCACTAAGCTCAGATGGATAATTGTTTTTAGAGTTAGCTAATCCATTTAGATCAAGAAGTTTATTTCTTATTTTTTTAGCTTTTTTATTTGGAAGATAATTTTCCTGAACAAAAATTAAGTTTTCCTCTACTGTTTTCCAGGGTAAAAGTCTGGGATTTTGAAAAATATATCCTTTTCTTAAATTCTTATCAATTCTAATTTTTCCACTATCTGTTTCAATTAAACCAGCTGCCAATTTAAAAAGAGTCGTTTTTCCACTTCCAGAAGGCCCTAAAAGACAAACTATCTCTCCTTTATTTACTGTAAAAGAAGTATCTTTCAACACATTTAAATCAGCAAGTTTTTTATTTATATTTTTAAATTCAATTACTTTTTCCATTTTCTTTCCACCTCATAACTTTAGATTGCAAAGGAGTGAGGATAAGATATTCAACAACAAGCATAAAAATAACGAGAATAATAGCCCAGGCAAATAATTCAGCTGTCTCCAAATTACTATTTGCCATACTTAAAGCATAACCTATTCCACTGGATGAGCCTAGATATTCTGCAAAAACCGTTGATTTCCAGGCAAAAGCAAAAGCTATACTTAAGGCAGAAAGTAAATAAGGCATTAAAGAGGGTAGATATATTTCTTTTAATATTTTTTTTCGCGAAGATTTAAAAACATAAGCCATTTCAATTAATTCTTTATCAATAGATTTTATACCTTCATAAATGTTAATGAATATTATAGGTAAACTAACTACAAATATTAAAAAAATAGGAGTCAAATCATCAGAAATACCAAACCAGATCACAGCCAGGACAAGCCAAATGATTGGAGGAGTAGATTGAATCACAGTAATCAATGGTCTAAGAATTTTACGTAAAATCCAACTTTTGGCAAGTAATAAAGCCAGTGCAATTCCAAAAACAACCGCACTACTATAACCAATAAAGGTTCTACGAATAGTAATAAAAAAATGATGTTGTAACTCACCTGTTTTAAATAAAGTAATTAAAGCATCTATAACTTGAACTGGATTCGGTAAAATAAGAGGATTAAAATTATCTGCCAAAATCATCCAGATAATTAGCACCACCCAAAAAGAGATGGTGCTTAATAAAACTGTTTTTAACTTTTTTTGTAAAAATTTAATTATAGAAATTTTCATCTGGCATTTTACCACCTAAGAGTTCAGGATACATTTCCAACATTTGAGAAAAATAATTATCTATTAACATTTTTGTTTCTTTATCAGAATAATAGTTTAAGTTAATTCGCGAAAAGGACTTTTGTAATACAGGTTTTGCCAAACCAAACTTTTCAGCCCCAAGTTCCGCGGCTTTTTCTGGATTATTATTTACCCAGTCTAAGCCTTTTATATAAAGACCATTTAATACTTTTGTTTTTTGAGGATGATTTTTAGCAAAATTAGTTGAAACAAAGAGACCAATAAAAGGAATTCTTTCATCACCATTATTATATTTTGCCCATTCTTTTTGAATATCCATTGATAACACAGCATTTTCGTTTTTTTGTAGATTTACAGTAACTAATGGCTCAGGCAAAATAATTGAATCTACTTTTCCAGTCATAAAATAGCGAGCCCCATTAGGTAGTGGCCTATAGACAATATTTACATCTTCTTCAGGATCTAAACCATTTTTATCAAGGAAATATCTGGCTAAAAAGTCAAGTGGACCTCCTTTTAAAGGGAGTGATAAAGTTTTTCCTTTTAAATCACTCCAATTTTCAGCCTTAAACTTATTTGTTAGCAAATAATCTATAGCCCAGGTATTTACATTAAGCAGTTCTAAATTCATTCCTTTATTATATGCTTTTGCTCCAACATTAACTCCTGTTATCATCATATCAATTTCATTTTTATTAATAAGAGTTAAAGCTCTTTGATGATCAGAAGATAAATTTATTTCAAGATCAATTAAATCTTCCATCTGTCCTGTTTCTTCTATCCAGAGTAATGGTAGTGCTGCTGGAACAGGCGGAGTCTGGACTTTTAGTTTAGTTGATTCAGCATGCACACTATTTGTAGCAACCATTGGAACTAAAACTAAAATCATTAATAAAAAACTTATAATCATAAACTTATTTTTATTTTTCATTTGCATAATTATCACCCTTTTTTATTTATTATTGCTATTTTTATTATATTCCTGTTTTCTCTTACTTTCAAATTCAGAAATTACTCTTTTACTACACATTTATCATTCTTAAGCGTACTTCTCCAGATAACAATTGTTTCCACTAATTCTCCTAAAGTAAAAGCAATTGCCCCCACTACTGCTGCTGGGATAGTAGTTGAAAGAGAAAGCACACCTAAAACTATTAAAATAACTAAACTAACCACAATTAAATTTGCTGTTTTGGCACTGGCAATAACTTTAGTTGTTCTCTGTTTCATAAGAACTCCCCAGTAAGATTCTCTAAAAGCTCTAATAATTGGATAAATAGAAAAAGCCAGAATAGTTTGTTGTGCTAAATCAGTAACTTCTTTTGAAACTGCAATAATTCTATGCAACAAAAAATATCCTACAGGTGTTAAAGCTACTATTACCATAATAATTGAAATCAATACTCCAGCCATAATAGAAAATCTTTTTACTTTATCCCAATTTTTATCATAAACTTTATCAGTATAAACCATCGACAATTGGTTAAGCATTCTAAGTGAACCTGAAAAAAGAAACACAGTAGTCCAGGCTACTCCATAAGCTGCCAGAGAAATAGTTGGAGACTGGCCTCTCGCAACACCACTTTGAATAATAGGCTGTAAAGCTTTAGTTAATAACATCATTAATGCTAATGGACTAAAAAACTTAAAGATTTTTATAAAATTCAAATTTCCCTGACTATGGTCTGGCATTTTCTCTGCTGCTTTAAGAGGAGAATGATAATAATATACTATAAAACCAAATATAAAACTTCCTTCAATTGCTATTCCAACTATCCAGGCAATACTTCCGGCCATTACTCCTGTCATAATTTCAGTATTAACAACCCACCATAAAAATCCACTAATTATAATTAAGCGGAGTAAAACTCCTGGTACCACAATTTTAGTCCTTTTAAGAGCCGTCGCCATGCCCTGATAAATATTTCTAAACAAAACTACTATAGGCAAAAAACTAGTTACAATCAAAGCTGTTTTAGCTAATTCTATTTCCTTTGGGTTTTTAATTCCAATTAAATCTTTTAATAAAAAATTTCCTAAAGGAGTAAGCCCAAATAATAAAATTATTGAAAATAGAAAAAAAGCCATAATCCAGACAAACTTTTTTACTCTTTTATAATTATCTTTACTATCTACTAAAGAAACTACTATCTGTCTTCCCATAATAGTAGGTGCATTAGCAATATTAGTTATTGATTTTACTACTGTAAATATTGCTATACTCATCTCTGGTAAAGGTAATCTAGCTAAAGATGCATTAATTATTGTATGAGTCATGGAAATCATCATTGGCATAACTGCAAGTGGTATAAAAAATCGTAGTAAATTTATATAGTTTACCTCTTCTTCTTTATTTTTCATTGATATTCTCCTTTATTTTTTGAATACACATAGTTTTTTATTTCCGGTAAAAAGAATTTTAAGATTATATTTTTCTGCTATCCATTTCATAGTTTTTTGACTGTAAAAAGCAATGTGTGTTTTGTCCCATTTATACCACCAATCTTCAAATATAAAATCTCCCTGGCCTTTTTTGTGAAAATGAGTCATAATTGACAAAATACCATTATCTTTAAGAATAGATAATAAACTTTCTATTTCTTTAGCTGGTTCAAATAAATGTTCAAATACTTCAGTAGATGTTATTAAATCATATTTTTTATTCTTATAACTTTCATCAGGAAAAAAATAGGGATCATATCGATCCACTTTAACTCCTTTTTCTTCCAAAAGATCAGCAAGAACAGGACCCGGGCCACAACCAAATTCTAATATCTTTGCTCCTTTTGAAAAACCAAAATAGGGTTCTACAGCTCTATCAATAAAATCCTTAAACATATTTACATAACCTTCATTTTCATGATTATTATCATGTTCTTCATATCTTTCCTTTTCTGATTCAGTAGATACAATATCTCTTTCATCCATAAATATTAAATCACATTCAGGACAATGATAATAATCTTCTTCTAATTTATTTGAATTAATATATTGTGATTGAGTACCACATAATCTGCAGTTTTGAGAATGCATATATTTAACCTCCATCATTCATTTGCTTTTTTAAGAGTATATCATTTTATTTTTATGATTAAAAGTTTTTTTCATAGAAAAAGTGGAGATAATCAAATCTCCACTTTAGATAATAATTTATTATTTTTGACGAACTTATTTTTCTTCTTCATCATCCTTTTTTAGAAATTCTCTGAAGAAAACGATAAATACTCCTAACATAAGTGCTAATACACCTGCTATTGCTACATTGAGTTTTAAATTTGTTCCTAAGGGTTGAGTAGGTGGAACTGCCTCAGCAATAAATTTAACATCACTAGACCTCTGAGCTTCTGTAAGTCTAGCTTCCTCAACCTTTTCAGATAACATACTATAAGTTTTTTCTATATCTTTTACTCTTTGTGCTAATGACTCTTCTTTAATTTCAGCTTCCCATATTTCATCCTGTAATTCTTTTATATCTTTTTTAGTACTTTCATATTTTTCTTTGTAAAAATCTACTTGAGTTTCTAATGAATCAATTTTCAATTCACTTTCAAGTTTATCAGAAACAAGGCCTCTATATGTTTGTACTTCATTTTGATAAATCTTTTTGTAGTTATCTAAATCAGATTTCAATCTATCTTCTTGTTGATTCAATTCATATAATTTATTTTT
>JBNJDK010000012.1:0-40988 GCA_051744805.1 Bacillota bacterium | reverse complement strand
TCAATAAATGAAATTATGCACTAAATAAATTATTCTAGAGAATCATTTTAAATCCTTTAATATTTTTCAAAAAAATTAATTAAAATTCAGTATAAGAATTGTTCATATCTTTATGGGAAACAAAAAATGTGTTATACTGATAAGTGATTTAAGTTAAATATTTTTAAGAAAGGGGAAGGAAAATGAAAAATAAAGTTTATACCCTTTTATTAATTCTATTAATAGTATTAACTTATAATACCCATTCTACTGCTTTAAACCACATAGAAAATAACCAAGCAACTTTAGTTGAAGTTATTGAAAACGATGAAAGTTACTTAATTGAAGATTATGCTCGCTTCAAATCTTTAGGTGACAAAACAGTTGGTCTTTCTTTATCAGGAGGAGGAGCTGCTGGTATTTTTAATATTGGAGTTATTAAAGCTCTGGTAGAAGAAGATATTCCTGTTGATTTTATGGTAGGAAGTAGTATGGGTTCTGTTGTTGCTACTATGTATGGAAGTGGTTTAAAAATAGAACAGGTAGAGGATATAGTTATCCGAATACCTTTTTCCCAGATGTTTGATTTTAACATAAGTAGTCGGGAATCAATGCTAAAAACAGCAAGATTTAATAAATTCATAGAGTCAATTGGTACTGAAGAAAGTTTGCAGGACTTTTCAATACCTACTGCTTTATTAAGTATTGATCTAAATAGTGGTAAAAAATATTTAATAACTACTGGTAAAATTTCAGAAGTGATGCAGGGATCATATGCCATCCCACTATATTTTCCTATTCACAGTAATAATGGACGTTATTTTGCAGATCCAGGAGTTGTTGAAAATAGTCCTGCTAAAGCTGCCAAAGTCTTAGGTGCTGATTTTATAATTACAACTACTTTAGGTGGAGAAATAGAAAATAAAGATGAGAAATATAATACTCCTACTAAAGCTGTTAGGAGATATATAGATGTTGTACAGAATATGACTTCCCAAAAAGTTATTGAAGATTATGCTGATATAATAATAAAACCTGATTTGAGTGAATATGGATTTATGGATTTTAATTATGCAGAAGAGTTGGTTGAGATTGGATACAAGAAAACAAAAGAGATGATTCCTGAAATAAAAAAACAATTAGAGAGAGAAAATATAGAACTGAAAAAATCTCCTGAACGAGAATTATTAGATTTAAAAGATGAATATCGGGATTTAAAATATGATCGATTTTTAATAAATAATATTGATCTTACTCCGAGTATCTATTATGGTAAAGATTATTCTTTTTTCTCGGATAATTTAACAGAGATTAATAGTAGTAACATTATATATGGGGCTGAATTTAATAAAAATCACCTTAATTTAAATCTTTTACGTTCTAATAGTAATGATGAATTTTATTCACAAATAAGATGGCGTAAATTAACTAAAGAACTCGATTTGTTGAGTAAATATAGAATTACAGATGAATATAATGATTATCAGATAGAAATAAATTATGCTCAACAGGATTATCTGATTGGAAGTGGATTAGGAAAAGTTAAACATCAGGATTATTTATTTTTTAAAGGAGATTATGAGTTTGAGTTATTTGATTATTTAATCGATTCGAAGTCAAATATTATATACAATATGACAGAAGAAAACTTTGGCATTCTAACTTTTTTAAAGACAAGTTCTAATTTAACAAAAACCTGGGATGTTGAAGCAGGTTTAGTTTTTAATAATACTGATTTAATTAAATCTCCTATTATTTTTAGAGGAAGTGAACTTAATAAACAGGAGAATCTACAAGTGAGTTTAGATTATATATATAATCATAAATTCATTAATAATATTAGTCTTATGAATATATTTGAAATTAGAAATATTGGTTTATATTTATTTACTGATTATCGTAAGGATGAATGTAACAATAATTATAGAGAAGATTTAGCAGTTGGGTTAGGCAGTAAAAGTAATTTTTATTTACTTGGAATTAAACCTATTGATCTGGAGATATTTTATACTTTTGAAGAGGGCAAAGATAAAAATAACTTTGGTATTAGATTCAACTATGATTTTTAATAGTAATTAACTGTAATAATGGAGGTAGAAATAATGTCTCGATTCTGGGAGTTTTTTATAAAAGGTATGCCTATTGGGATTTCTAATACTTTGCCCGGGGTTAGTGGAGGAACGATGGCCCTGGTTTTAAAAATTTATGATGAATTAGTAAATAGTATAAAAAAAATTAATTTAAAAGTACTTATTCCAATTGGTTTAGGCGCAGTAGTTGGTGTATTTTTAAGTTCTACTTTGATCATAAACTTATTGGAAAATTTCAACTTATTTATGACTGCTTATTTAATGGGATTGATCCTGGCTTCTGTAAAAGTAACTTATAGTGAAATTGATGAGTTCAATATTTTTTCCATCATACTTATTGCTATTGGTCTAATTTTTGCATATTTTTATTCTGTAGATATTAATGGAGCGAAAGCTGCTGAAAGTATTTCTCTTTTAAAATATTTTGGAGGAGGAGCAATTGGCAGTGTAGCTATGATTTTACCGGGAATTAGTGGAGGAACTATTTTAGTAATGCTTGGTCTTTATCAAAGTGTCCTTTCTGCTATCAGCAGTTTTGATTTTATGATAATTATAGTTTTTGGTCTGGGAGTTGCTTTTGGTTTGCTTGTTTTTTCCTGGCTTTTATCATATTTTTTAAATAATTATCGTTCTTTACTAATGGCCCTGCTTACAGGATTGATTATTGGTTCAATCCGAAGTGTAATACCACCTCAATTGACCTTTAGTGTAATTACAGGATTTTTATTAGGTATTACCTCAATCTATATCTTATTGAAGATAGAAGAATAGATTATTGACATATGATTAATATAGTGTTATAATGCTGATGGAAAATTATTAGGAGGGATAATTAATGGAAAAAATTGCGATACCTACAAATAACGGAAAAGTTTCTGCTCATTTTGGTCACTGTCCGCAATTTACAATTTATAATACAGAAGGTTCTGAAGTGAAAAATAAAGAAGTAATCAAAAATCCTGGACATAAACCTGGTTTTTTACCTAGATTTTTAGCTGATAAAAACGTTGATCTTGTTTTAGCAGGAGGAATGGGTACCAGAGCAATAAATCTATTTAATAATGCAGGTGTTGAAGTTGTTACTGGAGTAAAAGGTGATGTAGATAACTGTATTAATGAATATCTTGCTGGAAATCTTGATACTGAAGATAATGCCTGTGATCACTAATTAAGTTTTTATTATGAGAAAATGTTAAGAAATTAACAGCAGCTAATCTATTTGTATGTTAAGCTTTTAGATAGAGATTAATTAGATAAAGAATATAATAAATAAAAACGTTCAGGAGGCGTTAATTGTGTATGAATTAAAAGATGGAATCTTAGAATTAGAACATGGCTCAATAAAAGAAGGGCTTATTGCTGTGGCCAGTGGTAAAGGTGGAGTTGGAAAATCTACAGTTACTGCTAATCTAGCAGCAGCTCTCAAAAATAAAGGTAAAAAAGTTGGTATTTTAGATTCTGACGTCCATGGGTTTAGTATTCCTAGAATTATTGGATTAGAAGAAGATGCACGCGCTTTAAATGAAAAAGAAATTGTACCACCAGAAGTTGATGGTATAAAGGTAATTTCTATGGGTTCTTTTGTAGAAGAAGCTAATCCAGTTATCTGGCGTGCTCCTCTCTTAAACGGTGCTTTACAACAATTTATGGAAGATGTTCACTGGGGAGAATTAGATTATTTGCTTCTTGATTTACCTCCAGGAACAGGAGATATGGCTTTAAATATTATGCAGAAGCTACCTCATGCTCAGACTTTAGTTGTTACAACACCTCAAATTACAGCTGCTAATGTTGCCGGTCGAGTAGGTAAAATGGCCGAAAAAATGGATGCTGAAGTTCTAGGCGTTGTAGAAAATATGTCCTATTATGTATGTAGTGAATGTGGTAATAAAGATTATATCTTTGGTCAGGGTGGAGGAGAAAAATTAGCTGAACATCTTGATACAAACTTCCTTGGTAAATTACCACTTATAACAGAAGTTAGAGAAGCAGGAGATAATGGTGAATTAGTAGCCAATAGTGAAATGATTGGTGAAGAATTTGGAAAGATAGCAGATAATGTTATAGATTTAATACCTGAATTTGATCCTTCAAAAGAGGAAATGGTTTTAGAAACTGAATAAAAAACATCAATTTAATAAAGATTTTTAGCCGTTTTCATTATCTTAGAATAGAATAATGGAAACGGCTTTTATTTTTATCCAAAATTTTACTTTATGTTTTCACAAATTTATGATATTATTATAAATAGAATTCCTAGTTTATTAAGTTAAACTTGACTAAAATCATAAAGTTTAGATTTGAAATAAAAATTATTAAAAAGAAATACATTGGAGGGATTATAGATGAAAATAGCTATTATTGGTGGAGTAGCAGCAGGTACAAGTGCAGCTGCCAAAGCCCGAAGAAATAATAAAGAAGCAGAGATTGTTCTTTTTGAAAGAGATAGTGATATTTCTTATGCAGGTTGTGGACTGCCATATTATATCTCTGAGGTAACAGATAGTAGAGAAAAATTAATAATGAATACACCTGAAGAATTTGAAGAAAAGTATAAAATAGATGTGAGAACAGGACATGAAGTTCTGGAAATTAATCCCGAAGAAAAAACACTAAAATATGAGGAATTAAAAACTAATAATGTTAGTGAATATAATTATGATAAATTGATTATAACTACTGGAGCCAGTCCTATTATGCCTCCAATTCCCGGCTATGAATTGGATAATATTGTACCACTTAGAACAGTTAATGATGCTGATAAAATTAAAAATATAATAGATGAACAGAATCCTAAAAAGGCTGTTATTGTTGGAGCAGGTCTTATTGGCCTCGAAATGGCAGAATCTTTTAAAGAATCTGGTTTAGAAGTGGGAGTTATTGAAAAATTACCTCATGTGCTCCCGATTTTAAGTGATGAAATGTCAGAAATTGTGGAAGACCATCTTAAAGAAAAAGATGTTGATTTAGTATTAGATGATGGTGTAAGTGAATTTAAAGGTAATGAAAAAGTAGAAAAAGTTATCACTGAAAGTGGAAAGGAACTTGAAGCTGATTTAGTTCTTTTAGCAATTGGAGTCAAAGCTAATGCAAAATTAGCTAAAGAAGCTGGAATAGAAATTGGAGAAACAGGTGCAATTGCTGTAAATGAAAAAATGGAAACTTCTGAAAAAGATATTTATGCTGCAGGTGATTGTGCTGAAAGTAAAGATTTAATAACAGGCAATTCCGCCTGGGTTCCTTTAGGTTCTACTGCAAATAAGCAGGGTAGAACAGCAGGAGAAAATGTTACTGGCGGTAATGCCAGACACAGGGGAATATTAAAAACTGGAATAACAAAAATATTTGATTTAACAGTAAGTAGAACTGGTTTATTAGCTTCTGAAGCAAGGGAAAATGGTTTTGAAGTTGAAGAAGTTAAAATAAAAGGAGTTGACCATGCAGGATATTATCCTAACTTAAATGAACTACATCTAAAAGGAATTTTTGATAAGGATACTAAAAAAATTATTGGTGCAGCTGTAATTGGAGAAAATGGTGCAGATAAGAGAATAGATGTTTTGAGTACAGCTATTTATAGTGGTTTAACTGCTAATGATCTATTCCAGGTTGATCTGGCTTATGCTCCTCCTTATTCAACATCTAAAGATGCTGTTGCAGTGTTAGGCATGGTTGCTGAAAAGAAACTAAAATAATGAATATTAAGAAGAAATGGAGTGAATTATATGGCTAGACCACCAAAGCCGAGAAGAGTTGAATATATACCAGAGGTTAAATTTTTTAAACCTGCTGGTGTTCCAATGAGAAAATTAGGTGAGATTAATCTTTCTATGGAAGAAGTAGAAGCAATTCGTTTAAAAGACCAGGAAGGTTTAACTCAAAAGAAATGTTCAGAAAGAATGGAAGTTTCTCGACCTACTTTCCAGAGAGTTTTAACTTCTGCCCGAAGAAAAATTGCTGATGCTTTAATAGATGGAAAGGCTATTCGTTTTGAAGGCGGGGATTATAGATTAGCAGAGAAAAGATATCACTGTCCTGAATGTGATCAAGAATTTACTCGTCCACAGGCCTGGGGCAGGAAAAGACGGCAAAGAGGAAGAAATGTTGAATGTCCAGATTGTGGTAGTGATGATCTGAAAAATGAAAATAATAAATAAAATTTTAATGAAATATTAAAAGCCTGGTTTTTAAAAACCAGGCTTTTTTCATTTATTCTAAATTTAAAATTTCTTTCATTTTATCATAACTTAAAACTCCGAGATTTTTTTCTATAATAATACCATTTTCATCTAAAAAATAACTGGTAGGTATTGCTCTTATTAAATATTGATTTGCTACTTTTTTATTTTTATCAAGAAGAATAGTAAAATCTAAATTTTCATTTTCTAAATAATTTTCTATTTTAGTCTTTTCTTCTTCTAAATTTACAGCAATTATTTTTATATCTTCCCCATAATTCTCATATAATTTTTGAATATCAGGCATTTCTGCTTTACAGGGAGGACACCAGGAAGCCCAAAAATTTATAAAAACTTTTTGTCCTTCAAGTTCTCGTAAAGTTACCTCTTGATTATCCATATTTTTCAAAGTAAAATTTGGTGCTTTTTTTCCAACTTCAGTACCTATTTCAGCAGCACTAGTTTGTTGAAAATTTACTAATGTAAAACTTCCTAGCAAAAAGATAAATATTAAGCTGAGTACAAAAGTTTTCTTTTTCATAAATTTCAACTCCTTAAATAAAATTTTAGATTAATTAGTAAAAAATTAGACAGTGAAAACTAAATTGTTTGTATAAATTAAAACTCCAATGATGATTATTAAAATACCAGTAACTTTTTCAATAACAGGTAAATATGGATTTACCTTTTTGAACTTAGGTAAAAACCAATTCATAAAAAGAGCAACTGCTAAAAATGGTAATGCAAAGCCAATAGAATAAAATAATAGTAAAAATCCTCCTGTAGCCATACTTTGACTACTTCCAGCATAAATAAGGATTGAAGAAAGGATAGGACCTACACAGGGAGTCCAGGCAAAAGCAAGGGCTATTCCCATAATAAATGATCTAAAATATTTATTAATATTTTGGGGGATATCAAAATTTTTCTGGCGATAAAGAGCCTTTATTTTGAAAACTCCACTAACATGTAATCCCAGTATTATAACAAAAATTCCTCCAACTTTTCTAAAGAGAGCCTGATTTTGCAAAAGTAATTTTCCTAAATAAGATGCTGATAAACCTAAAAGTACAAAAACTGAAGTAAAACCTAAAATGAAAATTAAAGCTGGTATTATTAATTCAGCTTTTTTAAACTTTTTTTGTTTTGAATAATCTCCTATTAAAAATGTAATATATGATGGAATAAGAGGTAGTACACAAGGAGAGAAAAAAGATAGTGTTCCAGCAGTAAAAGCAATTAATATTGAGATATCACCCTGCATATTAGTACTCCTTTCTATACTATACATATTTATTTAAGTATATCTAAATAATAAGATTATTTCAGTAAAATACTTTACCAATTTTATCAAGTTTCAAGTTTAAAGATGCTTTAGTATATTATTAAATAAAAAGAAAGTAAAATTGATGATTATAAATTTTAATAGGGCAAAAATATAAAATTTTCAAAATTATTATTGATATTTTAAAAAATTTAAGTTATAATATTAAAGTGTTGTTTTTTAAATATAAAATATCACAACAGGAGGAATAATGATGAGTGAAAATAAAGCTTATGAAGCAAAAAATGCATGGACAGAAATGGAAGAGATAGAAAAAGAAGAAATATTTTATTTCAATGATGAATATGGTGATTTCCTTTCAAAGAACAAAACAGAACGTGAATTTGTAAGAAGTTCAATAGAATTATTAGAAAAAGAAGGTTTTAGTAATATTAAAGATGTAGATAAATTAGAAGCTGGAGACAAAGTATATGCAGTTAATAGAGAAAAAGCATTAATTGCTACAATTATAGGTGAAAGAGACCTTGAAGAAGGTTTAAGAATTGTCGGAGCTCATATGGATGCTCCTCGTATTGATTTAAAACCTAATCCACTTTATGAAGATGGAGAACTTGCTCTTTTCAATACCCATTATTATGGAGGAATCAAAAAATATCAGTGGGTTACTATCCCACTTGCTCTTCATGGAGTAGTAATTAAAGAAGATGGTAGTAAAATTAATATAAATATAGGGGAAGATGACGATGACCCTGTGTTTTATATAAGTGATTTATTACCTCACTTAGCTCAGGATCAGGTAAAGAAAAAATTAGGTGAGGGAATTAATGCTCAACAACTAAATATTGTCACTGGTAGTATTCCAGTAGAAGATGATGAAGAAGAAAAAGAAAAAATCAAAAAAGGTGTATTAAATCTATTAGATGAAAAATATAATATTAGTGGAGAAGATTTAGTTAGTGCAGACATAGAAGTAGTACCTGCAGGAACTACTAGAGATGTTGGTTTTGACCGTAGTTTATTAATGGGCTATGGCCATGATGATAGAGTATGTAGTTATACTGCTTTACAGGCTTTATTGGATTTAGGAAGTCCTTCTTATACTGCTATGGCTCTTTTAGTAGATAAAGAGGAGATTGGTAGTATGGGTAGTACTGGTATGCAGTCTAGATTTTTTGAAAATACAGTTGCAGAAATGAATAATCTTTATTATGATGATTATAGTGAATTAATAGTGAGAAAAGTTCTCGAAAATTCTAAAGCTATTTCTGCAGATGTAAGTGCTGCTTTTGACCCGGATTTTGCAGATGTATATGCCAAAAATAATGCTGCTTATTTAGGAAAAGGTTTAGTTTTAACTAAATATACTGGTTCAAGAGGTAAAGGAGGATCTTCAGAAGCTACTGCTGAATTTGTTGGCCATATTAGATCTCTCTTTAATGATAAAGGAGTTATCTGGCAAATTGCTGAACTTGGTAAAACAGATCAGGGTGGTGGAGGAACTATTGCCCAATTTATGGCCAATTATAATATGGATGTCTTGGACTCCGGGCCAGCTGTTCTTTCAATGCACTCACCATATGAAGTAGTAAGTAAAGTAGATGTTTATAATACTTATCTAGGATATTATGTTTTCATGAATGAGTAAAATTATAAATTATCAGGCTCCCTTAAAATTTAGGGGGGCCTGGATTATAAAAAAACTATTTTTTTAGATTGATATGTGAAAATAATAACAATTAATAAAAAAAGGGGGAAAAATTATGTTAAAAGGAAAAAGTATTGAAGAAATGGAAATCGGAGAAAAGGCCACATTCTCAAAAACTATAACTGAAGTTGATGTTGTAAACTATGCAGGAGTAACTGGTGATTTTAACCCTGCTCATATTAATGAAGAATATGCAAAAGATACTATGTTTGAAGGAAGAATAGCCCATGGAATGTTAGGAGCTGGTTTAATATCAACTGTTTTAGGAACAAAACTTCCTGGGCCAGGAGCAATATATGTAAAGCAAGAATTAAATTTTACAGCTCCTGTAAAATTTAATGATACTATTAAAGCTATAGCAGAAGTTGCAGAAAAAAATGAAGAAAAAAATAGAGTTATTATGAAAACAATCTGTGTTAATCAAAATGATAAAGTAGTTATTAAGGGAGAAGCAGTTTTGATGCCTCCTAAATAAATTATTGATTTTTTTTCACAAATGTAATGTATTTAACTTCAAAAAATCTAAAATCAGTTATAATATTAAATAGTGAAAACGAATTGTGAAAAAAAATTATTAAAAGGAGTTGGTTTGATGCCTAAGATTAGTGAAGATGAACAAAAGAAAATTAAAGATATGTTTTCCGATAAAATGGAGGGAGAAGTAAATATACTTTATTTCTCTAAAGAAGACGATTGTGAATACTGTGAAGATACTGAACAAATTTTAACAGAAATTAGTGCACTGAATGATAAAATCAGTTTGGAAATTAATGATTTAGATAGTGATAAGGCTGAAAAATATAATATTGAGATGGTACCTGCTACAATTTTTGTAGATGAAGATGGTAAAGATAGAGGAGTTCGTTTATATGGGATTCCTTCAGGATATGAATTTAATACTTTAATAGAAGGTATAATTGATCTTTCTCGTGAAATGCCAGATATCCCTGAAGACATGATAGAAAAAATAAAAGAAATTGATTCTGAAGTAAAAGTTCAGGTATTTATAACTCCAAGTTGTCCTTATTGTCCCCGTGCTGTTAGAGTAGCACATCAAATGGCAATGGTTAATGACAAGATAAGGGGAGATATGGTTGAAGCTGTAGAATTCCCTGAACTATCTGATAAATTTGGAGTATCTGGAGTTCCAAAAACTGTTATAAATGATGGAGCAGCAGAACAGGTTGGAGCTGTACCACTAAAAGCAATAGTAAGTAAAGTTAAAGAGGCTATAGCCTAAAAATAATAATATATATTTTAATTTTAAATGGAGGAGATAATTAATGAGTAAACCGGTAAAAGTTACTGATGGAAATTTTAATCGTGAAGTTCTTAAGGCTGATAAGACTGTAATTGTTGATTTTTGGGCAGAATGGTGTGGACCCTGTAAAATGGTTGAACCTGTTATGAAAAATATTGCCCGTGAATATGCTGATGAAGTAAAAGTTGCAAAATTAAATGTTGATGAAAATCAGTCAACAGCTGCCCGCTATGGTGTTCAGAGTATTCCTACAATGATTGTTTTTGAAAATGGAAAAGTAAAAGATAAAATTGTTGGTTATGCACCAAAAGGTAGATTAGTTAAAAAATTAGGTCTTAAATAGAGCTTGTCAAAAGAAAACAAATAGTATATAATAATAAAGGTGTAAGATAGTTATTAAAACCACAGTGTTAAGCTGTGGTTTTTGACTTTGAAGGGGTTTTTTTATGAAATATGAGGTAAATATTGAAATAAAAAACAAACAAAATTTGGAAAGTGCCGAAACTGATTTTTTAGAAAATTCTAGTGAAGGCCTTTTTTATATTAAAAATGATATTTATTATTTAATTTATGATGATTATTCTGAAGGGATTCAAGGATCCAGAACTACTCTTAAAATTGAACCAGAAGAAAATAGGATTTTATTAATGAGAGCTGAACCGGCAGAAATGAAACAAGTTTTTATAGAAAAAGAAAAAACTAAAGGTTTTTATCAGATTGAAAACCAAAAAGTTAGTTTAGAAGTGGAAACTGAGGATATTCAAATTGAATTAAAAGAACTAGAGGGGAAAATTGAATTAGAATATACTCAATATTTGATGGGAGAAGTTATTGGAAAACATAGTTTAAAAATTAATTACAAAAGGAAAGGGGCTGAAAGATAATGACAGAAAATATGATGGCGAAAGTGGAAAAAAAGCTTAAAGAAAACTTAAAAGAAGCTTTAGACAAAGCGTTAAAAGAAAAAGGTTTAGAACTTGAAGATTATCCAGAAATAGAGGTTGAAATTCCTCGTGAAAAGGAACATGGCGATTATGCTACTAACTTAGCTATGGTTCTTGCCAGTACTTTTAAAACTTCACCTAGAAAAGTTGCAGATATTTTAGTTGAAAATTTTTCTTCAGATATAGTAGAAAATATTGAAATAGCTGGTCCAGGTTTTATAAATTTCACCTTAGATAATAGCTGGCTTTATGATACAGTTCACAAAATTATTGATGATGGAGAAAGTTATGGAGAGACTGATTTTGGCCAGGGTGAAAAAGTACAGATTGAGTTTGTTAGTGTTAACCCAACTGGTCCCCTGCATGTTGGGCATAGTAGAGGTGCAGTAGTAGGTGATGTTTTAAGTAGAATTTTAAAAACCAGTGGGTTTGAGGTTGATAAAGAATATTATATTAATGATGCCGGGAATCAAATGAATGTTTTAGGAAAATCAACACTTGTAAGATATAAGCAGGTTTTAGGACAGGATGTTGAAATGCCAGAAGAAGCTTATGTAGGAGATTACATAACAGATATAGCTGAGGAAATACAAGAAGAAAAGGGTGAAGAAATTTTAAATCTACCTGAAGATGAACAACTTGAATTTTGTCGTGAATTTGCCTATGATCGTTGTTTAAAAACAATCAAAAAAGATCTCAAAGAATTTGAAATAGATTTTGATGTCTGGTTTAGTGAAAGATATCTACATGATGAAAATAAAATTGATAAAGCTATTGAAAAACTTGAAGAAAAAGGTTATATTTATCGTGAAAATGAAGCAGTCTGGTTTAAGGCCTCAGAATTCGGTGATGATAAAGACCGAGTAGTTGTAAAATCAGATGGTAGTAAAACTTATTTAGCTGCTGATATTGCCTATCATTTAAATAAACTTGAAAGAGGTTATGATAAATTAATCAATATTTGGGGTGCAGACCACCATGGCTATATTGACCGAGTAAAAGCTTCTATTCAGGCTTTTGGTTATCCAGAAGATACTTTAGAAGTTATTGTTGTTCAGATGGTTACTTTACTTCGTGATGGTGAGACTGTTCCCATGTCCAAAAGAGCAGGTAATTTTGTAACTATGAGAGAAGTTATGGAAGAAGTAGGAAAAGATGCTGCCCGTTACTTTTATGTAATGAGGAGTACAGACAGTCACTTTGACTTTGATTTAGAACTTGCTAAAAAAGAAAATACAGATAATCCAGTCTATTATATACAATATGCTCATGCAAGAATCCAGAGTATTATGGAAAATCTAGAAAAAGATATTGATTTAGACACTGACGTTGATTTGAGCAATCTTAATCAAGAAGCGGAAATGGAACTTATGAAAATGATGGCTCACTATCCAGAAATGTTAAAGCTAAGTGCAGAAAGAAAAGAAGCTCATCATGTAGCAAATTATGCTTATGATTTGGCAAATGCATTTCATGTATTTTATAATAAATGTAGAGTTATAACTGATGATAAAGAATTAACTAAGGCAAGAGTTTATTTAGTAAAAGCCGCACGTCAGGTGTTACGTAATGTATTAAATGTACTTGGAATAAGTGCACCAGATTCTATGTAATATCAATTCTATGTTTTTTGTTCATCTTTTTAAGGTGAACGGGTGGGCGAGGGAATTAACAAAATAAGGAGGTTTAAGTTATGAGTGATACTTTATTAGCTCTTTTAACTGGGTCTTTAGTTGGAGCGATATTCTCATTCTTCAACTTACCTATTCCCGCACCACCTGCATTGCCTGGAATAGCAGGGATTGTTGGGATTTATTTAGGTTTTAAATTTCTTAATATATTAATTTAACTTTAATAAATAAGGGGTTGAATAAGAAAAATGTCGAAATATATTTTTGTGACTGGAGGTGTAGTTTCTGCTCTCGGTAAAGGGATAACTGCTGCCTCATTAGGGCGGATTTTAAAAAGTCGTGGACTTAATGTCAGTATTCAAAAATTTGATCCATATATCAATGTAGATCCTGGGACAATGAGTCCCTATCAACATGGTGAGGTTTTTGTAACTGAAGATGGTGCAGAAACTGATCTTGATCTTGGACACTATGAACGTTTTATTGATACTAATTTAAGTCAAAATAATAATGTTACAACTGGAATGATATATGGTTCTGTTATTCGTAAAGAGCGAAAAGGTGAATATCTTGGAGCTACTGTTCAGGTTATACCACATATTACAGATGAAATAAAGAATAGAATAACTAAAGTTGGTAAAGAAACAGAAGCAGATGTAGTCATTACTGAAATTGGAGGTACAGTGGGAGATATAGAAAGTCTTCCATTTATTGAAGCAATAAGACAGCTTAGAAGTGATTTGGGCCAAAAAAATATATTTTATTTACACTGTACTTTAGTACCTTATTTAAAAACAGCCGGAGAGTTAAAAACCAAACCAACACAACACAGTGTCAAGGAACTCCGCAGTCTTGGTATTCAGCCTGATTCAGTTGTTTGTCGTTCAGATCGTGATCTTACTAAAGAAGTAAAAGATAAAATAGCATTGTTTGGTGATATAGAGAAAAAAGCAGTTATTCAATTAGCTGATGCAGAAAATATTTACGAAATTCCCCTCTTTTTAAAAGATGAAAAATTAGATGATATTGTAATTGAAAAATTTGAATTAGAAGATAAAGTTAAAAAGCCTGATCTGGAAAAATGGAAAGACATGATTGAGGATATGAAAGTTAGACATAAAAAAGTCAGGGTAGGTATTGTTGGGAAATATGTTGAATTACCTGATGCCTATATCAGTATTAATGAATCACTTGATCATGCAGGTGTTGCTAATGATACAGAAGTAGAAATTGATTTAATATATGCTGAAGATTTAGAAGAATCAGCCCCAGATGAACATTTAGCAGATTTAGATGCTATTTTAGTACCTGGTGGATTTGGTGATAGAGGAATTGAAGGTAAAATAAATGCAATTAAATATGCCCGTGAAAATAACATTCCTTTCTTTGGTATCTGTCTAGGTATGCAGTGTGCAGTTATAGAATTTTCCCGGAATGCCGCTGATCTTAAAGAAGCTAATAGCTTTGAATTTGATCCATCTACTCCTCATCCAGTTATTGATATTATGCCAGAACAAAAAGAAATTGAAGATTTAGGGGGTACAATGCGACTTGGAAAATATCCCTGTAATTTAACTGATAATACAATTTCCAAAAAAGCATATAAAAAAGAAAGAGTTGATGAACGGCATCGTCATAGATATGAGTTTAATAATGAATATCGTGACACATTAAAAGAAAAAGGTATGATTCTTTCTGGTTTATCTCCTGATGAAAAATTAGTTGAAATTATTGAATTAGAAGATCATCCCTGGTTTGTAGGAGTACAATTTCATCCAGAATTTAGGTCTCGACCTAATAGACCTCATCCACTGTTTGTAAGCTTTATTAAAGCTGCTTTAAATAATTAATTTTAAAAAATAAATTTATTGGCATTAAAATATAAGGAGGATAATAATGACAGAGTTATTAGTGGATATTGAGTATACTCCCCCTCTGGCTATTATTTATTTAAATCGGCCAGAAGTATTAAATGCTTATAATCAAAGTCTTCTGGATATTTTTGAAAAAAAGATGCAAGAACTTTTAGATGATGAAAAAATTGATGCAGTTATTATTACAGGTAAAGGGAGAAAGGCTTTTACTGTTGGTGCAGATATTGACTGGCTGGAACAATTAGATTCAGAAAGAGCAGAAGAAATTTCCAGACAGGGACAGAGGATTTGCAATTTGATTGAACAAACTCCTAAAGTGGTAATCGCTGCAATTAATGGTTATGCACTAGGGGGAGGATTAGAAATAGCTCTTGCCTGTGATTTGAGATTGGCAAGTACAAGAGCTAGATTTGGCCAACCAGAAGTTAGGCTGGGTATTGTGCCAGGTTTTGATGGTACTCAACGCCTGCCTGAATTGATAGGAGTAGGAAGAGCGAAAGAGATTATGTTTACTGGAGAAATTTTTGATGCTTCTCAGGCTTATGAAATAGGATTGGTTAATAAAGTTGTTACACCTCGCGATTTATTAGATGCAAGTAAAGATCTTGCTCATGAAATTTCTGAACAATCTTCACAGGCAGTTGCTCTCATTAAAGATGTCATTAATTACAATTGTAATACTAAAAAAGATAAAAAAAGCGAATATGAAACTAAAGCTTTTGGTGCCTGTTTTAAAGATGAAGAACATCTCAAGAGAATTCATAAAATCCAGGAAATGATTTCTAATAATTCATAAAAAATGTCTTAGTTGAAACAGGTCTTTATTACACAGGGAGTGAATTATATTGTTTAAGGAGAAAAATATTTTATTAGACCTTGATGGGACTCTTTTACCTATTGATATGGACTATTTTTTAAAATTATATTTTCAATCATTAACTAAGGAATTCTCCGATTTAAAAAACAAAGAAGAATTTATTCAAATTTTGATGCAGGCTACTGAAAAAATGATAAAAAATGATGGTAAGAGAGTAAATGAAGAAGTTTTTAAAGACTCTTTTTTCTCTAAATTAGATATTGAAAATGAAAATAAGATTATGAATCGTTTTGATGATTTTTATGAAAACAAATATCCAAAATTAAAAAACAAATTAGAGTTAAAATCAAAGGCACCTGAGTTAATTGATATATTAAAAAAGGCAGATAAAAATTTAATTTTAGCAACTAATCCTCTTTTTCCCCGTAAGGCTATAGAGGAAAGAATAAAATGGGCAGGTATTGATCCCGATATTTTTGATTATATTACCTGTTATGAAGAAATGCATTATGCAAAACCTAATCCAAAATTTTATAGTGAAATTTCCCAAAAAATAAATTTTGATCCAGCTGAAGCAATTATGATCGGTAATAATTCAAAAGAAGATATGATAGCTAAAAAAGTGGGAATGAAAACTTATCTAATAAAAGATTTTTTGGTTGATGAAGGTACTTCTATTGAACCTGATTGGGAAGGAAGTTTAGGAGAGTTAATAGAAATATCTAAAAGAAAGCTATTAAATTAGGGGGATAAAATATGTTTTTCCAGGATACTAATCAGGAAGACACAAAAGAAGAAAAAATTACTAAAATGAAAAAATATATTGATGTTCTTGAAACTATCCTGGATAATGCATATGAAGGAATTATAATTGTTGATAAAGATGGTTATATCATTAGGTTTAATCATGCCTATCAAGAATTTTTGGGAGTTACTGAAGAAGAAGTTTTAGGAAAACATGTGACAGATGTTATAGAAAATACCAGGATGCATATAGTGGCTAAAAAAGGCGAAAAGGAATTAGGGCATATTCAAAAATTAAAAGGACACCAGATTGTAGCCAGTAGGATCCCCCTTTATGAAGATGGTGATTTGATAGGGGCAGTAGGTAAAATTTTATTTCAGGATATTGCTGAACTCAAATCTCTGGCTCAACGATTTGAAGTTCTGGAAAATAGATTGAATTACTATAAAAATGAAGTTGAAAGATTACAACAGGCTAAATACTCGTTTTCTAATATTATAACTCAAAATAGTAAAATGGAATATTTGATAAAACTTGCTAAAAAAGCAGCAGATAGTAATTCTACAGTTTTAATCCAGGGGGAAAGTGGTACTGGTAAAGAATTATTTGCTCATGCCATTCATAAATCAAGTGACCGGAAATATGGAGCATTTGTAAGGGTTAATTGTGCTGCTATTCCCCAGAATCTTCTGGAGTCTGAGTTATTTGGTTATGAAGCAGGAGCTTTTACAGGAGCTAATAAAAAAGGAAAACCTGGTAAATTTGAGCTTGCAAATGGAGGAACTATTTTTTTAGATGAAATAGGTTCTATGCCTTTAGAAATGCAGGCAAAATTATTAAGAGTAATCCAGGAAAGAGAGATAGAAAGAGTTGGTGGAACTGGTACTATCAATCTTGACCTAAGAATAATTGTAGCTACTAATGAAAATTTAGAAAAAGAAGTAAAAAAGAATAATTTTAGAGAAGACCTTTACTATAGAATAAATGTTATCAGACTTAATCTACCACCTTTGAGAAAAAGAAGTGGAGATATTGAACTTTTGGCAAAATCACTCATAAAAAAATTGGCTAAAGAATTGGATATGGAAGAAAAAGAGATTTCTAAAAAGGCCATGCAAAAATTAAAATCATATAAATGGCCTGGTAATGTGCGTGAATTACAAAATTTTATAGAAAGGGCTCTAAATCTTGCTCCAGATAAAACTATTCATCCTGAACATTTACCTGAGATTATAACTAAAGGAAATATGGAAAATGAAGAGACTGAAAATGAGAGTTTAAATTTAAATGAAATAGTTGCCAGAACAGAAAAGAAAGCTATTATTAAAGCAGTAAAAAAAGCGGATGGAAACAGAACTGAAGCAGCAAAAGAACTTGGAATTCACAGAACTTCTCTTTATCATAAAATCGAAAAATATAATATAAAATTAGATAATGTATAATATTTTATACAATTAATATGATTGTATAATTTTTTATACAGCATTCTCCTCCCTTTAGTTAAAGAAGGAAGCCTTATTATAAAGGATTAAGTGAATTAATTCACTTAGTGAACTAAAGTTTAAAATGAATGTGTATATAAAATTATACATTATTTTTAAAAATGAAGTAAATATATTTTTTAAGCTTATTTTAAGTGAACAAGTTGCAAATAATTATTTACATAAAATATTATAAAAGGAATAAAAAGGAATAAAAATCTTATAATTGGAGGTTGATAAGGAAAAAAAGAAGAATTCCAAATTTATTTTATAAAAAAAAGAACTTTTTTAACTTAATAATTGCTTTTTGGTATAAAGATTGCATTATAAATAAAGTGAAAGATGAAAATAAAATTAATTAGTTTTTAAAATACCCTATATTTTTTATATTTAATTGTGAAAAAAATAATTAAGGAGGAATTAAAATGGATTTTAATTTAAGTGAAGAACATAAAATGAGTAAAAAAGTCTACAAAGAATTTGCTGAAAAAGAAGTAGAAGCAATTGCAGCTGAAATTGATGAAAGTTGTGAATTTCCAGCAGAAAATGTAAAAAAGATGCAGAAGGCAGATATGATGGGGATTCCTTTTCCTCAGGAATATGGAGGAGCAGGTTCAGATACTTTAAATTATGTTTTAGCTGTTGAAGAACTTTCAAGAGCATGTGCTACTCATGGTGTTATTTTATCTGCTCACACTTCTTTGGGGGCTCATCCGATTTATAAATATGGAACAGAAGAACAAAAAGAAAAATATCTTAAACCACTTGCTAATGGAGAAAAAATTGGTGCTTTTGGTCTTACTGAGCCAGATGCTGGAACAGATGCTTCAGCTCAAAAAACTACTGCAAAACTCGATGGAGATGAATATGTTATAAATGGAAACAAAATATTTATAACAAATGCAGGAGTGGCCGATATTTTCATTATTATGGCTATGACTGATAAAAGTAAAGGTACAAGAGGGATCAGTGCATTTATAGTAGAAGCTGATACTCCTGGATTTACTCTTGGTAAAAAAGAAGATAAGATGGGAATTAATGCTTCTGATACAAGAGAACTAATATTCCAGGATTGTAGAATACCCAAAGAAAATCTTCTAGGAAAAGAAGGGATGGGCTTCAAAATTGCAATGGCTACACTTGATGGAGGTAGAATAGGAATAGCTGCTCAGGCCCTTGGAATAGCACAAAGAGCTTTAGATGAAACAGTTCAATATGTACAGGAAAGAGAACAGTTTGGTCGTCCTATTGGCAAATTCCAGGGATTACAATGGGAAATTGCTGAAATGGCTACAAAAGTAGAGGCAGCACGTAATCTTGTTTATAAAGCTGCAAAAACTAAAGATGGTGGAGGTTCATTTTCTAAAGAAGCTGCTATGGCTAAATATTATGCTTCTGAAATTGCTTCTGAAGTTGCTAATAAAGCAGTACAATTACATGGTGGTTATGGATATATGAAAGATTATCCTGTAGAAAGACTTATGAGAGATGCTAAAATTACTGAAATCTATGAAGGTACAACTGAAGTTCAAAAAATGGTTATTGCAGGTTCATTGCTTAACTAATTATTATTTAAATAATAAAAGAAACTTAACTAAAAAAAGGAGGTAATTTTATGAATATTGTAGTTTGTGTAAAACAGGTTCCAGATACTAATGAAGTAAAAATAGATGAGGAAAAAGGTACACTTATTAGAGAAGGGGTAGAAAGTATAATTAACCCTGAAGATAGAATTGCTTTAGAGGAAGCAGTAAGATTAAAAGAAAAATTTGGAGGTAAAGTAACAGTAATCAGTATGGGGCCTCCTCAGGCTAAAAATGCACTTATTGAAGCTTATGCAATGGGAGCAGATGAAGCAGTACTGCTTTCTGACCGTGCTTTTGCCGGTTCTGATACCTGGGCAACTGCTTATACTTTAGCACAGGGGATTAAAGAAATTGGTGAATTTGATTTAATTTTCTGTGGGCGTCAGGCAATTGATGGTGATACTGCTCAGGTAGGTCCTCAGGTTGCAGAAAATCTAAATATTCCTCAAATAACTTATGTTTCAAATGTAGAAATTGAAGATAGAAAAGTAAAAGCTAAAAGACAACTTGAAGATGGATATTGTATTTTAGAATCAAAACTACCATTACTACTTACAGTAGTAGATGGATTAAATGAGCCGCGTTATCCTTCAATAAAGAGAATTGTGGATGCTTATAACAATGAAGAAACTGTAAAAGTATGGTCTATAGATGATTTTGAAGTTGATGAAGACAAACTTGGTCTTGATGCTTCACCTACTCAGGTTTATGACACATTTGTTCCTACTCATGAAACAAAAGGTGAAATGCTTGAAGGTTCTGCAAAAGAAAAGGTTGAAAAACTTGTAGAAAAATTAAAAGAAGAACAGGTTGTATAAGATAAAAAAAGAGGAGGTCTGTACTCATGTTAAAAATTATAAAAAATAAATGTACTGGATGTGAAGTTTGTATAGATAAATGCCCTTTTGATGCTTTAAGTATGGAAGAAAACAAAGCAGTAGTTGATCATGATAGTTGTACAATGTGTGGAATTTGTGTTAAAGCCTGTGAATATGATGCTATAGAACTTGAAAAAGAAGATGATGGAAAAGACAAAAAAGATTTATCAGCCTATAGTGGAGTCTGGGTTTTAGCAGAACAGAGAGAAAATGAACTTTTAGATGTTTCTTTTGAACTTATTAGTGAAGGTAGAAAACTGGCAGATGAGCTTGATACAGATTTATCTGCAGTAGTATTAGGGTCAGAAGTCAAAGATTCTGCAAGAGATTTAATTGCTTATGGTGCTGATCATATCTATATTGTTGAAGATGAAAGATTAGAACACTATAGAACAGGACCTTATACAAGTATAATTACTGATATGATCGAAAAAGCCAAGCCGGAAATAGTCTTATTGGGTGCTACTCATAATGGTAGAGATCTTGGCCCAAGACTTTCAGCAAGACTTAATACAGGTTTAACGGCTGATTGTACAAAACTGGAAATTGATAATGAAGAAGGTATTTTACTTCAGACTCGTCCTGCTTTTGGTGGAAATCTAATGGCTACAATTGTCTGTCCTGAACACAGGCCCCAGATGTCTACTGTCAGACCGGGAGTTATGGAAAAAGAAGAGCCAGATTATGACCGAGTTGGAGATATTAATGAAGTTGAAGTAAAATTAGATGAAAAAGATATTAAATCAAAAATAACCAAAGAAGCTAAAATTATCAATTTAAAATCTGATCTTTCAAAAGTAGAAATGTTTACTCAGATAAGAGATATAGTTAAAGAAGCTAAAAAAGGAGTAAATTTAGAAGAGGCTGAAATAATTGTTTCTGGTGGCCGTGGTGTTGGAGAAGCTGAAAAATTCTCATGTATAGAAAATCTTGCTGATAAACTTGGAGGAGAAGTAGGAGCTTCAAGAGCAGTTGTAGATGAAGGCTGGATTGAAAAAGAACATCAGGTAGGACAAACTGGTAAAACAGTACAACCTAGAGTATATATTGCCTGTGGTATTTCAGGTGCTATTCAGCATAAAGCAGGTATGGAAAACTCTGATTTAATAATTGCAATTAACACAGATTCTGATGCTCCTATTTTTGATGTGTGTGATTATGGGATAGTAGGAGATCTTCATGAAATTGTTCCTCTCTTATCTGAAGTTTTTGATGAAGTTTTAAATTAAAAAAAGTATATTAAATACAAAACTAAATGAGTACTAAAGCCAGTTTAGCCAGGGTGTATCTTTTTAGAAAAGAATGCCTATGGTCAGACTGGCTTTTTTATTTGCAAAAAATACTTTAAGATAAAAGGAAATTTCTTATTTTTAAAGAATAATTTTATAGAGAGTAATAAGTCACAAAATATATTATAAACTCAAAGGAGAGGATATATTATGGAAAGAAAGGTAATTGCAAGCGAAAATGCTCCTGCAGCTATTGGAGCTTATTCTCAGGCTGTTAAAGCAGGAAATATGGTTTTTGTATCAGGACAGATTCCTTATGATAAAGATGGCAATCCAGTTGTAGGAGGACCTGCTGAACAAACCAGACAATCTTTAGAAAATGTTAAGGCTATATTAGAAGAAGCAGGAACTGATCTTTCTCAAGTCGTGAAAGCTACAATTTTTGCAAGTGATATGGAAAATTTTTCAGAAATAAATGAAGTATATGGCCAGTATTTTGGGGAAGAGGCTCCGGCCAGAGCTTTTGTAGAAGTTGCCAGACTTCCTAAAGATGTAGATGTAGAGATAGAAGTAATTGCTATTTGTGATTAATCATAAATAGCAGATAAAAAGAGGATTTTCCTGAATTATGCAGAATTATTAGATTAAGGAGGTGTAAAACCTGATTGTTTTGAGAAAATAAATTATCAATCAGGTTGATTAGTCATGGTACTTGAAAAATCAGCTGCTTTAGCTATGCGCTGTCCAACATGTGGCAGGCTAGAAATTGAACAATTGAATATATTTCAGCTTTCAGGTGATAGCAGCCATGATATTTACTGTGAATGTGGCAGTAAAAAGTTGTCTATTACCAAAAAAGGTACTGACCATATAAACCTTGATTATTATTGCATAATTTGCGATCATGAGCATTCTACTCTAATTCCTGCTCAGGAGTTTTGGTCAAAAAACAAAGTGAGCTCAATTCTTTGTCTTGAGACAAAACTTAATCTAGGATATTATGGACCTTATAAGCTGATAAAAGAAAAAATCAAAAAACAGCAAAAAGAACTCGATTCCATGGCTAATGATTTAGGATTTGAAGATTTTGCTGATCCAGAATTAATGCTGGCTATTCTAGATTACCTCCATGATATTGCAGCTCAGGGAAATCTATTTTGTGAATGTGGAAGTCATGATATAAATGTTGATCTTAATTCTGATGAAATAAAACTTTCCTGTAATAATTGTGGTGCTACCAAAAAGATACCTGCTAAAAATAGGCAGGAACTTGATTACTTAAAACAAAAAGGGGAACTAATGTTGAAAATACCAGCTGAGGCTGGTAATAATCCTAAAGATCCCTGGATAAATATATAAATATAAAAACAAAGGAGGAATTTCTATGAATCTAGTTCCGATGGCTGATATTTTAAACAAAGCAAATGAAGAAGGTTATGCAGTAGGCGGTTTTAATATTAATAATATGGAATTTTTACAGGGCATTATAGAAGGTGCTGAAGAAGCTAATTCTCCTTTAATTCTGGCAACAAGTGAAGGTGCTATTCGCTACATAGGCATGGAATATGTTTTAGGAATGGTTGAAGCTGCAACTAAAGATACAGATATACCAGTTGCTCTTCATCTTGATCATGGAAGTAGTTTTGATAAAGCTATGGAATGTATTAGAAGAGGATATTCATCAGTCATGATTGATGGTTCTAAATATCCATTTGAAGAAAATATTGCTATGACAAAAAAGGTTGTAGAAGCCGCTCATAGTGTTGGAGTTTCAGTAGAGGCTGAATTAGGAAAATTAGGTGGTACTGAAGATGACCATACTGTAGAAGAAAGAAATGCTACTTTTACAGACCCTGATGAAGCTGTTGAATTTGTAGAAAGAACAGGAATTGATGCTTTAGCTGTTGCAATTGGTACAGCTCATGGTGTTTATAAAGGTGAACCTAATCTTGATTTTAAAAGATTAGAAACTATAAATAATAAAGTGGACATACCACTTGTTTTACATGGAGCTTCTGGAGTACCGGATTCTGATGTGAGAAAAGCTGTATCTTTTGGTATTAATAAAGTTAATGTTAATACAGCTTTCCAGCAGGCATTTACTGCTAAAGTCAAAGAACTTTTTGCTGAAGACCCTGATCTTTATGATCCTCGTAAATATTGTGGCCCAGGTAGAGATGCAATTAAAGAAAGAGTAAAAGAAAAAATAGATGTATTAGGTAGTAAAAATAAAGCTTAAAAAAAAGCCTCACATAAGATCGTTTAAACATAATTTTATGTTTAAGCGATCTCTCCTTTTTTCTTTCTATAGCATAATTTCATATCCATTTAATATTTCATGAATTAATATATTATATAATTAAATATTTAGGTAAAGGAAGGATTTACATAATGATAAATTTATGGGTAGAGTTTGCCGTAATGGCATTCCTTATTATAATTTCTGGTACTTATTTATCAAAATATGGAGATGTGATTTCTGATAAAACAGGTCTGGGCCAGGCTCTTATTGGGTCTATTCTTGTAGCTTTAGCTACTTCTCTACCAGAATTAGTCACAAGTATAACTTCTTCACTTGTAGATGCTCCCAATATTGCCATAGGTAATGTTTTTGGAAGTAATACTTTTAATCTTATGATTTTAGCAGTAGCTGATATGATTCACGGTTACAGTCATGATGAACCAATAATGTTACAGATGAGATATAGTAATATTTTGTCTGGTTTATTGGGAATGCTGCTGGCAGTTGTAGTAACTTTTAGTATGTTAGTTGGCCATCTGACAAATATTCGATTAGGTATAATGGGAATTGGTCTTGATAGTATTCTTATTATTTTAACTTATATTTTTGGAATAAGACTTGTCTGGCGTTATGATAAAAAGAATCCATTAGATCAAAAGGAAGTTAGAGAAGAAGAATTTCTAGAAAAAATGACTTTAAAAAAAGCAGCTATCGGCTTTTTTATTAGTGCAGTTGTTATTGTATTTGCCGGTATTAGATTAAGTATTACCGGTGATCAGATTGCAACAATGACTGGAATTGATCAAAGTTTTATTGGTAGTATTATGGTAGCAGCAGCTACTTCTCTTCCAGAACTGGTTGCTACTATTTCAGCTATAAGTATAGGTGCCTATAATATGGCTTTGGGAAATGTTTTTGGAAGCAATATATTTAATATGATAATTGTATTTTTTGCAGATGCATTTTATAGAGATGGCTATATTTTAGCTTCTGTTGATTTTGTTCATTCTCTTACTTCAATGATTGTGTTGTTAATGAGTACAATAGCAGTTATTGGACTTTTTTATAGATCCAAAAGAACAGCTTTTAATTTAAAAATTGGCTGGGATTCATTTTTGATAGGGGTTATCTATTTTATAGGAGTTTATTTGCTATTTAGATTAGGAATTAATATTTAAAATAAAAATTAAAGCATTATTTTAAGATGAAAGGCGGAATTGATTTTGTTAAATATAACTGAACTTGAGAAAAAAACAATAACTGAATTACATGATTTGGCTAAAGAACTTGGAGTTAAAGGTTATACTAAACTTAGAAAAAAAGATTTGATTTTTGCTATTTTGAAAAAAGAAACAGAAAAAGGAGGCCATATCTTTGCTGAAGGAGTTCTGGATATAGTAAATGGTGAAGGATATGGATTTTTACGTCCTTCTAAATATGTACCTTCTGGTGATGATATCTATATTTCAGCTTCTCAAATTAGACGTTTTGATCTGAGAACAGGAGATGTTGTTTCAGGCCAGGTACGTGAACCTAAAGATAGTGAGCGATATTTTGCTATTTTAAGAATAGAGGCTGTTAATTATCAGGATCCAGAAAAAGCAAAGGATAGAGCCTATTTTGAAGACTTAACTCCCCTTTATCCTGAAGAAAGATATCGTCTGGAACACAGCTCAGATGAAATTTCCAGCAGGTTAATTGATCTAATTTCTCCTATAGGAAAAGGCCAGAGAGGACTTATTGTTTCTCCTCCCAAAGCAGGTAAAACAGTTTTACTAAAAAAAGTGGCTAACAGTATTAGAGAAAATTATCCTGAATCAAAATTAATGATTTTACTAATTGATGAAAGACCTGAAGAAGTTACTGATATGAAAAGATCAGTTGATGCTGAAGTTATAAGTTCTACTTTTGATGAACCAGCTAACAACCATCTCCAGGTAGCTAAACTTGTTCTCAAAAAAGCCAAAAGACTTGTTGAACATAAAAATGATGTGGTTATTCTTCTAGATAGTATTACAAGACTTGCCAGAGCAGCAAATGTAACTACACCTCCAAGTGGAAGAACTCTTTCTGGAGGTCTTGATCCAACAGCTATGCATTTTCCCAAGAAATTTTTTGGAGCTGCCCGTAATATAGAAGAAGGAGGAAGTTTGACTATCCTTGCTACCAGTCTTGTTAATACTGGAAGTAGAATGGATGATGTGATTTATGAAGAATTTAAAGGAACAGGTAATATGGAATTACATTTAGATCGTAAACTTGCTGAACAGCGAATATTTCCTGCTATTGATGTGCAACGTTCTGGTACTCGTAAAGAAGAAATGCTTCTTAGTGAGGAAGAATTGGAAGTAATCTGGGACCTTCGTCAAAATATAGCTAACCTTAATTCTTCAAATATTATGGATACTCTTATTAGACAATTAAATAATACTGAGGATAACCAGGAATTACTTACAGCTTTAAAGAGAGTTTTAAAATAAGAGGAGCATAACTTAACTCTTGCATAGATAAATTAGCTGTGTTATAATCACAATAGTGACTAAAATTAAGCTTAGAAAATATAGAGTGAGGTGAAAGTAATGCAAAAGGAAATTCATCCAGAAATGAAAGATACTACTATCACCTGTGCCTGTGGTGAAGTTTATCATACTAAGTCAACTAGGGATAATATCCGAGTTGAAGTTTGTTCTAGTTGTCATCCTTTTTATACAGGAAAGCAGCGTAAAGCTTCTACTGGAGGTAGGGTTGAAAGGTTTAACAAAAAATATGGTATTTCTGAAGAATCTGAAGAAGACGAAGAATAGTTCAGTGAAAATTCAGACGTTTATAGCAGGGCTAATGCTCTGCTTTTTTGTTTTTCATTTTATAAGTTAATGAGAGGTGTAGGATATGTATAAAATAGGTAATAGTGGATGGCTGGAAGTAATAACTGGCCCTATGTATTGTGGGAAAAGTGAAGAACTTATAAGAAGAATTAAAAGAGTTAAAATAGCTCAAAAAAATATAAAGGTTTTTAAACCTCTGATTGATAACAGATATTCTAATGATAATGTAGTTTCACATAGTGGTAAATCAATAGAAGCTGTTCCAGTTGACCATCCTGAAGAAATATATAATAAAATAAGTGATGATGTTGATGTAATAGCTATTGATGAAATTCAATTTTTTCATCCAGATATAGTAAGAATTTGTGAAGGATTGGCAAATAACGGAGTTCGTGTTATTTTAGCTGGTTTGGATCGTGATTTTAGAGGAGAGCCATTTGATCCGGTCCCTGAACTAATGGCCAGAGCTGAATATGTTGATAAACTCCATGCGATTTGTGTTAATTGTGGAGAACCGGCTACCAGAACTCAGCGTTTAATAGATGGTGAACCAGCTTCTTATGATGATGAAGTTATTTTAGTTGGAGCTGATGAAGTTTATGAAGCTCGCTGTCGAAAATGTCATAAAGTAAAAGGAACATCGGACAAAAATTAAGTGAGGTGGAATAGATGTTTGATCTTCGAGAAAAATTGGATAATCTTGAAGAAAAGTATAATAAATTAAATGAAAAATTAAGTGACCCTGAAGTAATAAATGATTCAAATAAATATCAAAAATTATTGAAAAAACATGCTAAAATGAAAAAAGTTGTAGATAAATATAAAGAGTATAAAGAAGTTATGAATGAAATTGAAGAGGCAGAAGCGATTCTTGAAGAAGATGATGATGAAATGAATGAATTAGCTGAAATGGAACTTGAAGAATTAGAACCAAAAAGAGAAAAATTAGAAGAAGAACTTCCTTTAATGCTTATTCCTGATGACCCTGATGATGAAAAAAATGTTATCTTTGAGATTAGAGCAGGGGCTGGTGGAGATGAAGCAGGACTTTTTGCTGCTGATTTATATAGAATGTATAGTCATTATTCAGAAGATCAGGGCTGGGATGTCGAGGTTATGAATGCCAGTGAATCAGGTGTTGGTGGATTCAAAGAAATTACTTTTAATGTAAAAGGTGATGATGTATATAAATATTTAAAATATGAGAGTGGAGTTCACCGGGTCCAGCGTGTTCCCTCTACTGAATCCAGTGGGCGTATTCATACTTCAACAGCTACTGTTGCAGTTTTGCCTGAGGCTGAAGAAGTTGATGTTGAAATTAATGAAAATGATTTAGAAATTGATACTTTTCGCTCAAGTGGCCCGGGAGGACAGAGTGTAAATACTACTGATTCAGCTGTAAGAATTACTCATGAACCTACAGGAATCGTTGTTTCCTGTCAGGATGAAAAATCTCAGCATAAAAACAAAGATAAAGCTATGCGTATTCTTAGAGCCCGAGTTAAAGAGAAAAAAGAAGCTGAAAAAAGGGCAGAACGTGATGAAGCTCGTAAAAGTCAGGTAGGAACTGGAGATAGAAGTGAAAAAATAAGAACTTACAACTTCCCTCAGGGAAGAATAAGTGACCATCGTATTAATCTGACTGTTCATCAATTAGAAAAAGTCCTTGAAGGTGAATTAGATATGATTATTGAACCACTAATTGAAGAAGATATGAAAAAAAGGCTTGAGAAGGTGTAGAAGTGAATATCAAAACTCTTTTAAATAAAACATCTGAATTTTTCAAAGAACAAAATATTCCTAATCCCCGTCTTGATGCAGAAGTTCTGCTGGCAGACCTTTTAGATATGGAGAGGATTAAACTTTATGTTAATTTTGATTATCCTCTAACAAAAAATGAGTTGGCTGAATATAGAAAAAGGGTTGTTCGCAGAGCTAAAAGAGAAGCAGTTAGTTATATTACCGGACATAAAGAATTTATGTCACTTGAATTTGAAGTTGAAAAAGGAGTTTTGATTCCGAGACCAGAAACAGAACTTCTTGTAGAAAATATAATTGATTACTGTGAAAAAGAAGAGCTTGAAGCTCCTAATATTGTGGAAGTTGGCCCCGGGAGTGGAGCAATTATGGTTAGTCTTGGTCATTATCTTTCTGAAGCAAAAATCATGGGAATAGATATTTCTGAAAAAGCTGTTAAATTAACTCGAAAAAATATTAAAAAACATGAGCTTGAGGATAGATTAAAAGTAAATAAAGGGGATTTATTACAACCACTTTTGAAAAGAAATACACAAAATGTTGACATAGTAGTCTCTAACCCTCCCTATATCAGTGATGAGGATATGAAAAATTTACAACCTGAAGTTAAAAAAGAACCCAGCCTTGCTTTAGCTGGAGGAAAAGATGGTCTTGAAGTTTATAAAAAATTAATACCTCAGGCAGCTTCTGTGCTTAAAAAAGGTGGTTTATTAGCTTTAGAGATTGGTTATGATCAGGGAGAAAATTTAAAAAAATTCATTAATGAGAGTGGAGACTATGTAGATATTGAAATAAAAGAGGATTATAATGGGAAAGATAGAATGATTTTTGCCAGTAAAAAGGAGAAATAATGATGGCCTATAATACCTCATTAGTTGAGATATCTCAAAATTTAATTAAGAAAAATGAGATTAGCAAAATAAGTAAACTACCTGTATTAAAAAGAGCTAAAAAATTTATTTTAAATGGTGAGTTAGTTGCTTTTCCTACTGAAACTGTTTATGGTTTGGGGGCTGATGCTACAAATGGAGAAGCGGTAAAGAAAATTTTCAAGGCCAAAGGTAGACCCCAGGATAATCCTCTTATAGCACATATAGCTAATTTAAGTCAGTTTGAAAAAGTTGTTGATACTAAAATAGATAAAGATTTAGAAAAGATATTAAACAAATTTTGGCCTGGCCCTCTTACAGTTATCCTTCCAAAAAGTAAAATGATTTCTAATATAACAACTGCAAATTTAAAAACTGTAGGTGTAAGAATGCCCTCACATCCAGTAGCACTTTCTTTAATTGAAGTAGCTGATAGACCTTTAGCTGCTCCAAGTGCAAACACTTCTGGTTTTCCAAGCCCTACTAGAGCTGAACACGTTTTTGATGATCTTTCTGGAAGAATACCTCTTATTTTAGGAGGAGGAGCCTGTGAAGTAGGAGTAGAATCTACAATTATAAAAGTAGAAGATGAAAAAATTATTATACTCAGACCGGGTGGTATAAGTCGAGAAGAATTAGCTAAAATAAGTGAGAGAAAAATCATAAGAAAAAATGATTTAGAAAATAACAAACCTCTTGCTCCAGGGATGAAATATAAACATTATTCTCCGCGGACAAGCGTGATTTTATATACTGGTCAACTGGAAAAATTAAAAAAATTTCTGCATAAAAATAAAGCTAAAAATATAGCGTTGGCCTTTACAACAGAGACTATAGATGAGTTAAAAAAGCGAGATGATTTCAATTTTAAGAAAAATATCAAAACTGTAGAAATTGGATCAAAATCTGAATTAAAAACAATTGCTAATAGACTTTTTTATATATTAAGAGAATTAGATAAAAGTGAAAATGAAGTTATAATTATCGAAAAAATTCCTGAAAGAGGAATAGGAGAAGCAGTAATGAATAGATTATATAAAGCAGCCAGTAAAAAACTATAATTTAAGCATTATTTAAATATAAGTATATAAATCATACAATATAGGTAAAAGAATCATAACTCAATTATTTGATACATCTTACAATTCGCTTATTCAAAAAATAAGGTTACCTCAGCTAATGAGATCTCGTATCTCAGCTGAGCTAAAAACCTCCTGTTTTTAGACCTTATTTTTTGAATAATTTCATTGAGATGTATTAACAAATAATTGATAAAATTCCCTATTTACCTATATTGTATGATTTAAGCTAAACTTTATATGGTCTAAACTTCTGCAAACTATAGTTTTTGACTTGTCTATATTTTTTTTTCTGATATAATGTAAGTACAGTAAAGCTTCTTAATGCTTAAATAAAGCCTTTTAGGAAGGTGGGATTTACTTTGCCGACAATTTTATTTGTATGTACAGGAAATACCTGCCGGAGTCCTATGGCTGAACATCTTTTGCGAGATATGTTCAAAAAAAGGGATATAACAGGTTGGAAAATAAAATCAGCCGGGATTTCAGCATGGCCAGGTGGTAAAATAAGTTCTGAAACTTTGAAAGTTCTTAAAGATGAAGAAATAAATGCTGTTAACCATGAAGTTACTCAGGTAAATAAGGAATTATTAGTTGAAGCAGATATTATTTTAACTATGACTGAGACTCATAAAAAACATTTAAAAAATATGGAAGGAGTTTCAGCCAAAAAATTATTTACATTAAAAGAACTTATTGAAGAAGATGAAGACCTTGATATTCTTGATCCTTATGGTCAGTCTCTGGAAGTTTATAAAAAGACTAAAGATGAAATCAAAAAATATTTAGAAGAATTTCAAAATAAAATTTTAAACAAAGAAATTTTAAGAGGTGATATGATGAAAATTGCTATTGGTTCAGATCATGCCGGTTATCAACTTAAGGAAGAAATAAAGTCTTTACTTGAAGAAAAAGGACTGTTTTATCAAGATATGGGAACTGATTCTGAAGAATCAGTAGATTACCCTGATTTTGCATATAAAGTTGCAAAAGGGGTAGCTGACAATAATTTTGATAAAGGAATTCTGATTTGTGGTACAGGTATTGGAATGTCTATTGCTGCTAATAAAGTAAATGGAGTACGTGCTGCTCTTTGCCATAATGTTTTTTCTGCTAAATCAACCAGAAACCATAATGATTCTAATGTTTTAACTATGGGCTCAAGAGTTGTTGCTAAAGGCCTTGCCCGCGAAATAGTTAAAGCCTGGCTTGGAGAAGAATTTGATGGAGGAAGACATCAAAGAAGAGTAGAAAAGATAAATGATATTGAAAAAGAAATGAAAAGTAAAAACTAATAATATAAAGGATGAAGATAAATGATATCTTCTTATATTTTAATTTTTTTCAGCAGTTTAATAATATCTTTTTTACTTATTCCAGGTGTCAAAAAAATAGCCGGAAAAATTGATGCCCTCGATTATCCAGGAGCAAGGAGAATAAATGAAGTTCCTGTCCCTAATATTGGGGGGCTGGCAATCTGGGCTTCCTTTTTGATAACCTCCTTTATCTTTTTTGAGTTTGATAAAACTTTATTTGGTATTTTACTGGGAGGTAGTCTTATAACTTTTATAGGATTTGTAGATGACCTCTATGATATTTCTCCTCTTTTTAAGCTTGGATTCCAAATTCTCGCTGCAAGTGTTTTATTATTTTTTGGAATACAGATAGAATTTATAACAAATCCATTTGGAGGAATGTTTTTTCTAGGTATCTGGGGAATCCCTTTAACTATTTTATGGGTTGTAAGTATTACTAATGTTGTAAATTTGATGGACGGTCTTGATGGGCTGGCTGCCGGGGTTTCTATAATAGCGGTTATAACTGTCTTTTTTGTAAGTTTACAGGAAGGACAAACCCTGGCTGCTGTTATGGCAATTTCTCTAGCAGGTAGCTCTTTAGGTTTTCTGTATTATAATTTTCATCCTGCTGAAATATTTATGGGAGATAGTGGTTCAATGTTTTTAGGTTATACCCTTGCTTCAATTTCAGTAGCAGGTGCTTTAAAAAGTGCAACTGCAATTACTTTAGTAGTTCCAGTTTTAGCTTTAGGGGTACCTATTTTAGATACATTATTTGCAATACTCAGAAGAGCATATAATGGAAAACCTATTGGAAAAGCCGATAATGGTCATATTCATCACCGGTTATTAGCTTTAGGCTGGAATCAACAGGAAGCTACTTTGATTGTTTATGGAATAAGTATATTTTTAGGAATAATTGCTGTTATTTTTAATAGTGCCACATTTGAAAATGGTTTACTTCTTGTTTTTCTTGCTTTTTTAACTATAATCTTTGGAGCCTGGAAACTTGGTATTTTTAGTGCTCAACTTAAGTCTGATAAAACCGAAGTAGAAAAAAGCAAATACTAAAATATAGTTTAAATTTCATCTAATGTAAAATACTGAAAAAGTCACAATAGTATTAATAGTGTTATTTCAATTTATAAAAGAGGATTTTTGCATAAAAACTAGAAATTATAAATAGTCAGGATTCAAAAAATTGTTTTTACTTTTAAAATGAGAGGCTAAAAAATGAATAAAAATAGTGACTGGCAAAAGATAGCCCAGGCTTTTGGAATGTTAACTTTGCTTGGTATTACTGTTATTGTCAATATGGCTGTAGGATTTTGGCTGGGGAGTTTGGTAGATAAATTAATTGGAAGTGATTTAATTTTTAAAATAATTGGTTTGCTAATAGGTGTTATTGCAGGTTTTTATTCTGTCTATCGTTTAGTAAATGACGTATTTGGTGATAATGATGAAAACAAATAACCCGGCTGAAGCAGAAAAAGATGTAATAATAAAAACAGTTATAGTGGCTTTAATACCTCTTACATCTTCTCTTGTAATGGGAGAATTTGATGCTTTTTTAGGTTTGATTTTTGGTCTTTCAATAAGCATCCTTTTATTTCATTTGAAAAGAATAAATATAGAAAATTCTTTGCAAATGTCAGCAGCAAAAGCAAATACATATATTAGAAATCGTTATTTTATTAATTATCTTATTTATTTTATTGTTCTTGCTGTTGCTTACAGAAGAGAAGGAATAAGTTTTTTGGCAGTAGTGGTAGGAATTTTGCTTTTAAAATTTACTATAATCGGACTGGCTGCAATTGATAATCTCAAAAAAAGCTGGGAAGAAAAAAAGGATAATGTTAAAAAAGATTGAGCTAGTAAGAGAGAGGAGGGTTTGATATGAATCCAGGACCACAGGTTGTTGGTCATTTATTTGGCAAAGAATTTTTGCCAATTACTGATACATTGTTAGTTTCCTGGGTTGTAGTAGTTGTTTTAGTTATAGCTGCCAAAATCATTGGAAGTAATTTAGAACTGGTTCCAGGTAAAGTTCAAAATGCTACTGAACTTCTTTTAACATCTATTGAAGATCAGATTGAACCAATGTTACCTGGGGAAGGCAGGAAGTTTTTGCCTTTTATCGGTACCATTTTTATTTTTGTTGGTGTATCTAACTTATCAGGTGTTTTACCTGGTGTTCCCAATCCAACAGCAGATATTAATACTACTTTAGGTTTAGCCCTTTTAGTATTTATCTTAATGCATTTTGAGGGAATGCGCGAAAATGGAATTTGGGGATATATAAAAGGTTTTGCTGAACCTGTATTTATTTTACTACCACTTAATATCATTAGTGAGTTAGCTAAACCAATTTCTCACTCTTTCCGTCTTTTTGGGAATATTGTTGGTGGTGGAATAATTATTACTTTGATCTATCAGGCAGCACCCTGGTTAATTCCAATTCCGTTACAGGCCTGGTTTGATATTTTCATCGGATTAATACAGGCTCTTATTTTTGGTATGGTAGCCATAGCCTATATTGCTGTTTCAAAAGAAGGCTAATTACTTATAAAAAAAATTAAAAAATCACAGTGAGTAGCTGAAAGGAGGAAATTATAATGGTTGAATTTTCACAACCGGTTATTGATGTAATTATCAGTGCTTCTGCACTACTTGGAGCTGGCTTTGCTATGATTGCTGGTATTGGTCCTGGTATTGGTCAGGGTTATGCCGCTGGTAAAGCTGTAGAATCTGTAGCAAGACAACCTGAAGCAAGAGGTAATATTATTACTACTATGCTTCTAGGTCAGGCTGTTGCTGAGTCAACAGGTATTTATTCACTGGTTATAGCCATTGTTTTGATCTTTACATTTGCCTAAAAAAGTATTTATTTTTGGATTTGAGGGGGATTTTTCCCCTCAAATTTCAAAAATAAACTATGGTTATGGCTTAAGTTTATAATGCAAAAAACTAATTTAAATATATGAAAATTAAAAATCAAGAAAACGATTTAGAACGCATTTTTTTAGAATATGCCGGGAGGTGAGATGTAAATGGTAAATATTAATACTACCATGCTCTGGGAAGTTATTAACTTTTTTGTTCTACTTTGGTTATTAAAGAGATTTCTCTATGAACCATTGACTAATATGCTTGATAAAAGAAAAAATAAAATAGAAAGTGACTTAGAAGAAGCCAAGGAGAAGAAAAAAGAAGCTAAAGAGTTAAAGGAAAAATATGAAAATGAACTTAAAAATGCAAGACAGGAAGCACAGGAAATTGTAGAAAATGCTGAAGAACGAGGTAAGAAAAAGGCTGAACAAATAGTTGAAAAAGCCAGAGAAGATGCTCAAAAAATTAAAGAAAGAAAAGAGGCTGAGATTGCTCAGGCTAAAGAAGAAGCTCTTTCTGAATTAAGAACTGAAGTTTCTTCGATTTCACTTATGGTGGCCAGCAAGTTTTTAAAAGAAAAGCTTGATGAAGAAGAACATAAAGAACTTATTAATCAATACATCGAGGATCTCGATACTAAAAAGCTTGGTGAAGCTCAATGATTCAGAATGAAATAGCAAAAAAATATAGTAATGCACTTTTTTCTTTGGCTGAAGAGAAAGATAAGTTTATTAAGTTCAAAAAAGATTTAAATTCAATAAAAGAAGCTTTTACAGAACATAAAGAATTAAAAAATGTTCTTTTTCATCCAAGAATTAAGATTGAAGAAAAAAAGAGGATTTTTGATAGAGTTTTTGAAGAAGAAATTTCTCAAGAAATATATAATTTTATCCAGCTTTTAATTGATAAAAGAAGGATATTCTTTATAAAAGCTATTATTGACCAATTTAATGTTCTAGTTAATGAGAGAGAAAAAATCCTTAAGATCGAAGTAGTTTCTGCTATTGAACTTGAAGAAAACATGAAAGACAGATTAAAAGAAAAAGTAGAAGAAGAAATAAATTATGAGGTAGTACTTAATAATACAGTTAATTCTGAAATTATAGGTGGGCTCATTTTAAAAATAGGTGATAAAATAATTGATGGTAGTATTCAGCATAAACTGAATACACTTAGTGAAAAGATAGAAAAAATTCCAGTAAGTAAGTTAGGGGTGGAATGATATGAATCTGAAACCAGAAGAAATTAGTTCAATTATAAAAGATGAAATTGAAAATTATGAATCAAAACTGGAGACAGTTGGTGTTGGTACAGTACTTGATATTGGTGATGGTATTGCTCATGTTTATGGTTTAGATGATGCTATGTCAAATGAACTCTTAGAATTTCCAAATGGAGTTTATGGTATGGCTCTAAACCTTGAAGAAGATAATGTAGGTTGTGTGCTCCTTGGTAGTGAAACAAAAATTAAAGAAGGTGACACAGTAAAAAGAACAGGAAGAGTTGTTGAGGTGCCTGTTGGCGAGGAAATGTTAGGAAGAGTTGTAAACTCACTCGGCCAGCCTCTTGATGGTAAAGGTCAGATAAATTCTGATACATATCGTCCAGTTGAGTATAAGGCTCCAGGTGTTATAAAACGTCAACCTGTTGAAACTCCTCTTCAAACCGGTTTGAAAGCTGTTGACTCTATGATTCCTATCGGTAGAGGGCAGCGTGAGCTTATAATTGGTGATAGACAGACTGGTAAAACTGCTATTGCTATTGATACAATTATTAACCAGCGTGATAATGATGTAAAATGTGTTTATGTTGCAATTGGACAGAAAGCGTCTGATGTTGCTCAAATAAGAGAAAAATTAACTGAATACGGAGCTATGGATTATACAACTATTGTTACTGCTTCTGCAAGTGACCCGGCTCCACTGAGATATTTGGCTCCATATGCAGGTTGTGCTATTGGAGAACATTTTATGTATGAAAATGATGGAGATGTATTAGTTGTTTATGATGATCTTTCCAAACATGCTGATGCTTATCGTGCTATGTCATTGCTCTTAAGAAGACCACCTGGACGTGAGGCATATCCTGGTGATGTGTTTTATCTACACTCTCGTCTTTTAGAAAGAGCAGCTAAACTCAGTGATAAAGAAGGGGGAGGTTCACTAACAGCCCTTCCAATTATTGAAACTCAGGCTGGAGATGTTTCTGCATATATTCCAACAAACGTTATTTCCATAACTGATGGACAGATTTACTTAGAAAGTGAATTATTCTATTCTGGAGTTAGACCGGCTATTAATGTTGGTATTTCCGTTTCACGTGTTGGTGGAGATGCCCAGATTAAAGCTATGAAAGATGTTGCCGGTACTTTAAGACTGGATCTTTCTCAATATCGTGAACTTGAGGCTTTTGCTCAATTCGGTTCTGATCTTGATGAATCTACCCAGCAAAAACTTAATCGTGGTGAAAGAATAGTTGAATCACTAAAACAGCCAGAAAACTCTCCAATGGAAATTCAAAATCAGGTTATGTCAATTTATTCAGTTGTAAATGGGTTTGTAGATGATATACCAGTTGATAATGTTGGTCGTTTTGAAGAAGAATTAATTAGCTTTATGAATAATAATTATCCTGAAGTTGGAGATAAAATTGTAGAAGAAGGCGAATTAACAGATGAAATAGAAGAAGAAATAAAAGAAGGAATAAATGAATTCAAAGAAACATTTAGTGTAAAGAAAAAGTCTATCCTTGGTGATAGAGGTCCTGAAGAAGCTGAGGAAGATGAAGATGATGAATTTGAAGATTTAGAAATAGAAGAAGAAAATGAAAAAGAAAGTGAGAATGAAGAAAATTAAATTGACTGAGTTCAATATACTCTCAATTAAATAGATGTTGAAAGTTAGAGGTGAGTATTTATGGAGACGATGCGAGATATTAAACGCCGCATAAATAGTGTGCAAAATACTAAAAAAATCACCAGAGCTATGAAAATGGTTGCTGGTGCAAAATTGCGTCGTGCTCAGGAAAAGGCTGAAGATGCCCGTCCTTTTTTCAATAAAACTAAAAAAATATTACTGGATGTACAACAACATAGTCGTAATACCAACCATGTTTTGTTAAATGAAAGAGAAGGAAACAAGCATCTTTATATTCTAATTACTGGAGACCGCGGTTTATGTGGTGCATATAATTCAAATGCAATAAATAAGTTCAAAGAAAGTATAAATGAAGATGAAGAAAATAGTATTTTAGCTATTGGTTCTCATGGGAGAGATTATTTTAAGAAAAGAGATTATGATATTGTATCTGAATATATTCAGATAGATGATTATCCTGCATTTAGTTTTGCCAGGAAAATTACAAATGAAATTATATCTCTTTTCAAAGAAGAAATATTTGATAAGATTAGTTTGATATATACCCATTTTATTACTGCTTTATCTCAGGAAGTTAAAATGATTCCTCTTCTTCCAGTAAATTCACCGGAAAAAGGAGAAAATGATGAGATACAGGTAGAATATCTTTATGAACCATCTGCTGATGAAGTTCTGGATGTTATATTACCTCAATATGTTAATAATGTTCTTTATTCATCATTATTAGAATCAAAGGCCAGTGAATTTGGAGCAAGAATGACAGCTATGGATTCAGCTACTGATAATGCCAGTGATATGATTGAGGACTTAACTAAAACTTATAACAGAGCTCGTCAGTCAGAAATTACCCAGGAAATTACTGAGATAGTAAGTGGAGCTGAAGCTCTTAAATAATTGTCTGTAAAGGAGGAATTTTCGTGAGTGAGTCACAAATGATTGGTAAAATAGTACAGGTCATTGGACCTGTAGTTGATTTAGAATTTCCAGAAGGAAATTTACCGGAAATATATAATGCAATAAGAATTGACAATGAAGAAAAAGATATACATCTAACTTTAGAAACAATGAAACAGTTGGGTGATAATAGAGTAAGAACAGTTGCTATGGATTCTACTGATGGTCTTGTTCGTGGTATGGAAGCTGAAAACACAGGTCAACCAATAAGTGTACCAGTAGGTGAAGGAGTACTTGGTAGAATCTTTAATGTATTAGGTGAAACTATTGATGAACAGGGTGAAGTTGATGCTGAAACTTATAATCCTATTCACCGTGAACCACCTACTTATGAAGAACAGGAAACATCTGATGAAATTTTTGAAACAGGTATTAAAGTTGTTGACCTGCTGGCACCATATACCAAAGGTGGTAAAGTAGGACTTTTTGGTGGTGCTGGTGTTGGTAAAACAGTACTTATTCAGGAATTGATTAACAATATAGCTATTGAACATGGTGGTTTTTCTGTGTTCGGTGGTGTTGGTGAACGTACTAGAGAGGGTAATGACCTTTATCGAGAATTCCAGGAAGCGGATATTTTAGATAAAGTTGCAATGGTTTTTGGTCAGATGAATGAGCCGCCTGGAGCTAGAATGAGAGTTGGTTTATCTGCCCTTACAATGGCTGAATATTTTAGAGATGAAAGTGGAAGAGATGTACTTTTATTTATTGATAACATTTTCCGCTTTATTCAGGCAGGTCAGGAGGTTTCTGCTCTTTTAGGTAGAATGCCTTCTGCAGTTGGTTATCAGCCAACTTTAGCTGGGGATGTAGGAGCACTACAGGAAAGAATTACTTCTACTAAAAAAGGTTCAATTACATCTGTTCAGGCAGTATATGTACCTGCAGATGACTTAACTGACCCTGCTCCTGCTACTACTTTTGCTCACTTAGATTCAACAACTGTTTTATCAAGGTCTATTGCAGAGAAAGGTATTTATCCTGCGATTGATCCCCTTGATTCTACTTCAAATATTCTTGATCCAAGAATTGTTGGAGAAGAACATTATCAGGTGGCAAGACAGATTCAGGAGACCTTACAGCGTTATCAGGATCTCCAGGATATTATTGCTATTCTAGGTATGGATGAATTATCTGAAGAAGATAAAGTTGTTGTAAATAGAGCCCGTAGAATAGAAAGATTCTTATCACAGCCATTCTTTGTAGCTGAACAGTTTACAGGTGTTGAAGGTAGATATGTTTCTATTGAAGATACTATAAAAGGATTTAGAGAAATTCTTGAAGGTAAACATGATGACCTGCCAGAAGAAGCTTTTTATATGGTAGGTACTATCGAAGAAGCAAAAGAAAAGGCAGAAAGGCTTGAGGCAGGTGAATAATTAATGTCTACAATAAAGTTAGATATTGTTACTCCTGAAAGAGTGGTTTATAGTGAAGATATTGAAATGTTAGTAGCTACAGCCATAGATGGAGATATAGGAATTCTTCCTGGACATACACCACTTGTGACCGGGTTAGTACCCTGTGTTTTGAAAGTTGATAAAGGTGGAGAAAAAATTCATATTTCTGTAAGTGATGGATTTATGGATGTAAAACCTGAAGAAATTAATGTAGTGGTAAGAACAGCAGAATTCCCTGAAGAAATAGATATTGAGCGTGCAAAAGAAGCTAAAGAAAGGGCTGAAGAAAGACTTAAAAAACAGGATGATAAAACAAATAAAGCTAAAGCTAATTCAGCGTTAGAGAGAGCTTTAGCACGTATCAATGCGGCAGAAAAGAAAAGAAAATAAATCTTTTTATCTGGCCCCCAAAAAGGGGGCTTTTCTGTGTTTTTATAGTACAAAAGATGTGGAAATAAAATTTTACCTTACAAGTAGCCAAATATTTGATATAATAAGAATAGCAATAATAGTAATATTAATAATTGCGCAGGAAGAGAAGTAAGGAGGGAAATGTAATATGAAAGATGATGAAGAAAAAAGTAAACTGGAAAAAGCTGTATTTCATGGTGCCCATGGAACTCCTGAATTAAAAAAAGATGAAAAAAATCGTTTTTTAGGAGAGTTTGCCGAAAGAGTAATTTGTTATTTAGATTATGAACAATTAATTGAACCTGGTATTTATCCAGAAGTTGTTGCTGCTATAAAAAGACCTGAAGCAAAAAAATTAGTTATATCAAGGGAAGTTGAGTTGAATCAGGCTCAAGATTATATAAAAATAGCTAGAGATAATGGTCTGAAATTTAAAAGAGTTGATTCACCTGAACACAAAGGAGAGATTTCTCTTATTGTTGCTTCAGATAGAGCAGTTAATGTTGAAGAAAAAAGTGTTATGAATAGACGTAAAAAGTTGAAAAAAAAGGGGATACCTGATAATATTATAAATGGTGTTGGTAAAAAACTATGTCCTGATTGTTGGAAATTATTAAAAGAAAAAGCAGAAGATGAATTGATTAATTATAAAAAGATGTCCTGGATTGAAAAATTGACAGGTGAAAAATGTATAAATTGTGATA